>PNOM01000030.1 GCA_013824835.1 Syntrophus sp. (in: bacteria)
ATAATGTTTTTTGCGGCGATCAGCATATTCATCGCAGCAAATTTTTCCGGGGTGGTATAGCCGCAAAGGAGTTTATTTCCATCCAACTCCTCCTCCCCGGTTCTAACCCAATCTCTAATTTCGCTTCTCTGCACGCCTCATGATCATCTCGGCTCTAAGGCGTTTAATCTTCTCGGCAAATTCATATGCGTTTACCTCAATTCCCGCATTGTAGACGCTGATGGCTTGGTAAAGGTCGTTGCTGGTAGGAAAGATAAAAATCGTGCGACCCTTCTCGACTTCAAAAGAAGGTTCGATGCCAAGAAGTATAGATATTATAGAGGCGAGGTAAAGTTCTGAGGTCTTGAAATACTTCTGTTCCATGTTTAATCTCCTTTAGATTCCATGTATTACAGATACGATATCTCTTAGATGAAAAGATGTAAAATACTTTAAATAAGGTTTCTATATGAAAACTGATCTGTAAGTAATTAAAAATAATGGGTATTTTTGCAGGCAATGGGTAAAAAAAGATTAATTAATAAAATGAGTTATAAGTATATGAAATAATTGATCTATATATATGAGAAGAATGCCACGAAGGCATTTATTTTTCTGCGTCCAGATCTTTTTTATGCTGGGCCCAGGTCTTTTTCATATGGACGCTATATTTGCTTTTCGGATATGGCGATTCTTTTTCAATGCCTCGCTTGATCCTTATTTCATCGGGGATATATTCCCTGAATTCTTCTGGGAAAGGCGTTCCGTCTTCGTGAAAATGGTAGTCACCGCCGAAGGCAGGTCGAAATGTTTTCGAGACCTTTTCGTAGCTGTACATTTTTGCTATTGTATCAGTGGATGGTATGTGCCACTCGTGGTATTTGCGGGTTGAGTCAAGGAATGCAATTACTATGGTGACTGCCTCGCGAACCGTCACACGATAATAGTGCTTAGCCTGGTAGACGTTACTCATAAGAAAGTAGTTCCTGCTTTCTCTTTCCCGTTCATTGTACTCATTTCGTTTGCCTTTAGCGTGGCTGATGCCAAAAATTTCGTCTAAACTCTTTTGCCCTTTGTTCGTTTCGTATTCTCTGAACCCGCGATACAATATATCTAATATCCATTTGGGCATTGGCTGAATAGAATTGTAACTAATCGTAAATGCTTTCATCAGGTTATAGAAGCTATGGGATTCCTCATAGTGTCTTCGATGTATGTCATTATAAGGTCGCCCTCTTTTCTTTTTCCTTTTCTGTTCCATTCCACCTTTCCTCGTGGTCTCTCCCTGAAGTACAAGCGCAGGTCGGAGTCACTTTTTATCGATTCATCGGTGTATCCCCTGAAGGTTCTTCCGCCATCATCTTCACAAAAGAATCCCTAACGTATATGAAGCAAGATAAGGCTCTACAGTGCAGATCAAGTCATACATATTCAGTTTGTAGTATCTTTTTTGTCGGTTTCCTGGAATTCCATTTCTGCCTCCTATCTTCACCTGAGCTCTGATAAAAGTAGGCACAAATATAACATTCATACTGCAGCATACACGCTGCGCCCTGCTCCATAGTATGCATCATAAACGTGCTGAAACACGGCAGCGGTCTTTTGCTCGAATAGTTCCGGGGTATAGGTCCTTGGCAAGCCCAGGTCCAACAATTTCTCGATGGTCACCCGTACCTCGGCACGAGCTTGCTGACGTTTTCGCCAATCAAGCACCAGCTTGCCCGCCTTTAGTGTATCCAGCAGCTCTCGGGAGGTGGCCTTGACTTTTTCCCGGTCCGTCTCGCTCAGGTCAATCTGCGGTTTTGTCAAGAGATCAAAGAGGGCCAGCTCTTCTTCATTCAATTGCTCGCCAACGCCCCGTTGCTCTTCTTCATTCAGGCTCTTGGCAAAGACTACCAGTTGCCGGAAAAACTCCTCAGCGTTAAGGCTGCCTGCGTTGTAGTCGTCGATCATCTTCTGAAATTTTTCCAGATAATCCATGCGGGTGCGGTTGAGTCGCACCAAAGCCATGAGTTTCTGTGCCACTGTCCCCTTGAGTTTCTCGTTGAGTGTCCGTTTGCGCCCCGTCTTGAACTTTTGAGCCAGTTTCTCGAAGTCAATCCCGCTCAGATCAATCCAGCGGTCATCGCCAAAAGCAGGGCTTGTCTCACGGATAACGTACCCCTCCGTGGCAATGGAGCGGTCGAGTAGACCTTCCACCTGTTGCATAACTTGAGAAATGTCCGCTGGTGGTATCAGCGCACGGATCTTATCTGCAATAACCTGCACGGGTGTTACCTCAGTGGCAAACCCCCTTGCAGCCTGGTCCGGCAGTACAGCCTTGTAGAGACGCTGCACCGTATTGGCCAGGTCCAGATACCGCATCTTGATCTCTTCGGAACCTACCAGCGCCTCCACGGCATCATCGAGGAGGCCTACTCGGGTAAATCCCTTGGCGGTTTCTATGGCCGTAAGGTTCACCTCTTGTTCTTGACACAGGCCCCGTGTTTCTTCCAGTGCCAACCTTAACGCGGCAACCAATGCGGTCTTGTCTTCCACCGGCTTATCGCCGCCAGTGCCCGCGCCGTAAATGGCCAGTGCCCGCTCCAGGTTGCGGAACACCCCGGCATAGTCAACGATCAGGCCGCTCACCTTGCCCGGATAGACCCGGTTGGCCCGGGCGATGGTCTGCATCAACGTATGGTTGCGCATTGGTTTGTCGAGATAGAGCGTCGAACAGCTCGGTACATCAAAACCGGTCATCCACATGGCGCATACAAAGACCAGCCGGAAGGGATCGTCTGGATTCTTGAACTTTGTCTCCAGATCCTCTTCCACCATGCGCTTGCGGTGAGGCTTGATGTTCAGCCCTTTGTCGTTCATTTCAGCAATCTCGTTCTGCCCTTGAGAGACGACTACCGCCATGTCGGTTTCTTTCATCCGCGCGATGCGCCCTTCAATCTCCTGCCGGGAGTCGCTGTCCGCGCCTTTCCATTCTGCCTGTAACGCAGAAATCTTCCTGCCCCAGTAATGCTTCACCTTGTTGTACATGCGGATTGCGGTAGCCTTATCAACGCAGATCATCATAGCCTTACCCTGAAAGCCCCGCCCTGTGAAATGGGTCACCAGGTCTTTGGCCACCGCTTCCAGGCGGTCGTCACGGGTGATCAGGTGGTATTCCCTGGCGAACTCCCGCTCCAGCTTTTTCTCTTGGGCCTCGTCCAGTTCAGCCTCTTCCAGCAGGTGCTCCATGTCCTCATTAAGGTTGTCATTAACCAGTTGCAGTTCCGGGATACGGTTCTCATAGTAGAGTGGTACTGTCGCGCCATCAGCCACCGACTGCTGGAAGTCATAGACGCTGATGTAATCGCCGAAGACCTGCCGGGTCTTCTCTTCCCCCACAATGAGCGGCGTGCCGGTAAAGGCCAGAAAGGCGGCATTGGGCAAGGCCATGCGCATGTTGAGCGCCAGGGTGTCATACTGGCTGCGGTGGGCCTCATCAGTGATAACGATGATGTCGCGTCGCTCGGAGAGCACAGGGTGTGCCTCGCCCTTCTCGGTGCGGAATTTGTGGATTAGAGTGAAAATATAGCGGTGATCCTCGGTGAGCAATTCCCGCAAGTGCTTGCTGTTTTCCGCCTGGGCACGGCCTTCAGTCACGACTCCTGCTGAGGCGAAGTGCTTGTAAATCTGCCCGTCCAGTTCCTGCCGGTCGGTGACGACCACAAAGGTCCAGTTGCCCGGCATTTTGCGCAGCACTTTCTGTGCAAAGAACATCATTGCCACACTCTTGCCGCTGCCTTGGGTATGCCAGAACACACCCAGCTTGCCTTCCCGTTGCCGGATGTCAGCAAGGGCTTCCAGCGCGTTATTGACGCCCAGATACTGGTGGTTTTTCGCTGTTAGTTTGATTAGTCCGCCGGGAACCTCCTGATAAAGGCAAAAGTTCTCCACCAAGTCCAAGAATCGGGGCGGGTCACAGATGCCGCGAAGCATAGTTTCCAGTGACACGCGGCCCTTTTCATCCTCACTGCCTATCTTTTTCCACTCGGCGAAATGCTCCCAGCCCGCGGTCACGCTGCCCACCCGACTCTGACTTCCATTAGAGAGGATAAGGAGGGCATTGGCCCAGAAAAGGTGCGGCACGGTGTCCTTGTAGTCACGCAGGTTGCCCGTGAATGCAGTCTCAAGACGGCGGTGGGCGGCCTTGAGTTCGATGAACAGCAGCGGCAGACCATTAACAAAACCCACCAGGTCGGCCCGACGGGTGTGCATCTCGCCTGTGACCCAGAACTGTGAGCAAAGCAGAAAGTCGTTATTGGCCGGGTTATCCCAATCCACTACCCTTACTACTTCCACGGTCTCGCCGTCACCTTCGGGATCAGGCATAGGGACACGCACGCCGTTCTTAAGCAGGTGGTAAATCTCGCGGTTGGCAGCTACAGAACCCATACGTGAGCGGTCCCGGGTCAGTTCCTCAATGGCCTGGCCAATGGCCTCCGGCGAAGCGTGCCAGTTTAGGCGCTTTAATACCGGGCGCAGGTGGGCAGTGAGGATAATATCAGCCTTGGTCTCCCGGCCCAGGGTGCTCTTGCCATGGTCGAACTCGCCGTAGGCGTTAACTGTCTTCCAGCCCAGTTCCGCCAGCAGGGCAATGGCCGGCTGCTCGATAAGAGTGTCTTCAGTGTAACCAGCGGGGGTCATGTCGGTTCCTCATAGCAGTTCGTCTTTGAACAATATAGAAGCACTGATCTGCCGACCATCAGCCAGTAACCGGACTGCCTTAGTAACAAGTTCCGCTCTCCTCTTGAGGAATCGTTCGAAATCCATACGAAGCTTGCGCACTTTTTCTGTATCGGTAAGCCCTTCGTAACCCCCATTGGCAAGTTCCGGGATAGGAATCAGGTGGGACTGAAGTCGCTCAGTCACTATTTCCTCTGAAGTCCAATTGTAACGATCCTTAAGGTACTCAATGGGATCTTTGCGCCCAATCGTCATGTTTGTTGCGTCTGAAATCAAGGCACAGTTAAGCGCGAGAAAACTGTGAATATCTGCTTCCTTTAACAACGCATCCGGATATGCATGATGATAATGACGTTGGTCGATATTGCCCTCACTTAGGGGCTCACCGGTCGAGAAATCCAAAGCTCCGAGACGGCAAATTACTGCAAGAATACCACGACCACGGATTGTACTCCGCTTAGGCCATTCGGCTGTCAACAACTCTTCTGTTTCAACGAGCCGGTGATCGGCGAAGATAGGGACATCGATCTCGGCGAAACGGGCGCCATCTTTCTTACTCTCTCCTTTAATTAGGTGTCTTAAGGCGATGAAATCCGAAAAGGCGTGAGTCGCCGCCGCATTTTCATAGCGGTTGGTGAAAAACGCATACCAGAGGTATTTCTTCAGCAACAGCTCGTCCTGCCCCCTCTTGTCACCAGATTTCGGAATGTGCTCGTAGAGGGCCGCAATAACGGCCAACACAGCATTAGTTGGTAGACGTTGATTGTCATAAATGCCTTCGGTGTGCAGGAACTTGGCCATTCTATTTAAGCCGTCTTCCATGGTGCCCCATTTCTCTACCATGACCCGCTTGTCCATATCCCAAGCTCCGCGCTGGTTGGGAAGGGCGCCTTGTAAAAGTGCGGAAGTTGTCAGGATCAGATCCGGCAGTTCTGAGTACCTCCCGATATCTGGGTGCTTCTTATCCAATTCATCCTGCAGATCATGCAGAGAACTGCCCATAACGTCTTCCACCTCAGCCACAATAACGTCGTACTGGGACAATGGCTTGCTGTTGGTATTCATCTTGATAAATACGTCCAGGGCAACACTCTTGTCAGTCTGGGAGGGCAGCGAAAGATAGGGCAGGTTATAGTTGGCGATGACCGCTCGCAGATCCCTGATTCGGTCACTCACTCTTTTCTGAAAATCGTAGAATGCTTTTATTTCATCCTTGCCTCCATCCGGTTCCATGTGAGCCGTGGCCGTAACCAACCATTCATCAATTTCTTTCTGAATGTCTTCGGGCTTAAGTAAGTGTGTGGGGATGTAACCCCGCTGCAGGCACTGGGCCGGATCGTCACACCAGATAGGATATTTCTCACCATTATGCTTGATGTAACGCCCCCGGAAAAAAACGGACATATCTGCTTGGCCTCGGTCACCATCATAGGTATCGAATTCTTTCAGATATATAAAGTAGGTCTCCCATTCGTAGTTGTTGTGAAATGCCCGCCAAAGAGCGGTAAGTCGCTGCTGACCATCCAAAAGATGTTCGAGTACGCGCTGCTTGTCTTGCGGGGTGGTTGTTTCGAGAAAGCGGGAGACGAACTTTTCCTTCTCGCCGACCTCCAGCGTTAAAGTGATGCCCAAGGGGAGATCCTGGACAACCGTCTCGATAAGGCTGGATATGCGTTGCCGGTCCCATGCTTCATACCGCTGAAAGCGGGGTAATTTAATCTCGCCACGCTGGAGCTTCCCATACCAGTCTTTCAGAAATCGATTACGCGCTTCCATGTTCAAAACCTCCAATGATCATAATATAACCTCCTTTGGAACGGTAATGTTCAACTCCGACACATCCACCTCACCGGAGATGAGCCGGGATAGTAGAAGGTCGCGGGTGCGACGGAGGGTTGAATTTTTGCGGCCAAGTGTGCCGATCTCTGAAAACAATGGAATACTCAATTCGTAAAAGTGCTCCTGCAAAGCAATAGGCGGCACGCAACGGCTTACTTTCTCAAGATAATCTGACCACTTGTAATTGGAGATACCGGTTGACTGAACTTGATATTGCTCAATCTCGCCCGATAAATATGCATCCAAGAACGATAAATAGAGAAGTTCAGATGCATATTGCTTTGAATCTGGGTGAATCCGTTTACAGAAACTCGCGCACATCACAGATTTGCCATTAAAGGCTGTGAGGAGTTCCGCTGATACATACAATGACCTGCCAAGTGGTTGCCCCTTGCTACCGCCCGATACTTCAAAAACAATATCTCTTGGGATAAGTTGGCGTGATTTCAAGTTTGATTTGGAATGATATCTAAAGGGCACATTCGTTACATTAGAAGAGCGTGCATCCGGGATATCAGTGCCGCGAATTACCCAAGCTGGTTCGGTGTGCTTATCATCGGCGGAGTCATTTCCCCAACCACCACCGATATGGTCCGCTATAAGCGAGCCAAGCGTTACCACCTCCCACCCCTCCGGGATCCTGCCGAGAGGGGAATCGATGAAACGGGCGTGCTGGTAGCCGGGGAAGCGGAACTTGACGAACCACTCACGGTAGAGATTCTGCGCCATTTCCTCAAGAATCTTGATCCGTCGCAGGTTGTTCTCGACCAGGTCGTCGTAGGCTGAGAGAACCGCGGCGATTTTGCGCTGCGTAGGGAGGGGAGGGAATGGAATTTCCAGAGATCCAATTTCTTTCGCACTTACGTTTGGTTGACCAGCTCCCAAACCAAGACTGTATAAAATTTTCTCATAGATATCATTTGACAGAACATGGAAGACAAAGTCAGGATCACATAGACTAATATCAGGACGAATTATTCCTACACGCTGATTTACCAGGTAGTTACTTTCCCGCCGCGCTCTTAACATTTTACCAAATTTACCAACACTCCCCGCTCCCGTCATTGCAACCAAACAATCTCGATCTTGAATAAAGTAGCGCTCCAATTTTCGAGACAATAAGTCTTCTGGAAAATGATCAGAACACTCACGTAGGACTCGGTTGTTTTGAATGTTTGCTATTTTGATTACAGGGATTCCCGAATCTCCCAAATCTTGACTTCGAAACGCAAAACCAGAAAATATATCTGCAATATCCGACAAATAGCATTCATTGTATTTCAACTTACTCCCCCTCCAGCAGTTTCCCTATATTCTCCGCAATCCGTTCTTCCAGTTCCCGGGCCTCGGCGTTGAGGATTTCCAGTTCCTCGTTCTGTTCCTCCAGTCGCTCCTTGAAGTCAAAATCATCCTCAGCGCGGGCGGCTACACCCACAAAGCGGCCGGGATTGAGACTCCAGCCCTGAGTTTCGATCTCAACTATAGTGGCTACCTTGCACATGCCCGCCACATCAGCGTATTGGCCATCGGGGAAATGTTCAACCAGCAAGTCCGCACTGCCGTGCAGGTTCTCGGGTTGCTCTCCACGATAAAGCCGCGCGATATTGGCGAGAAACTCGATCTGTGCCGGAGTCCAGTCACGGTGGGCGCGGTCGATCTGGCGGTAGAGATGGCGGGCATCAATGAAGAGCACCTTATCGGCGCGAGCGGTGTTGCGCTTTCCCCTGTCGAAGAACCAAAGGGTGCAGGGCAGGGCCACAGTGTAAAAGAAGTTGGAGCTGACAGCTACCATCACATCCACGGCGCGAGCTTCAATGATCTGTTTTCGGATGTCCAACTCGGAGCCGCGGGCGTCGGAGGCGGAATTTGCCATGACGAACCCGGCGCGACCCGTGTCATTTAGAGAGCTGTAGAAAAGCTGAATCCAGAGGTAGTTGGCGTTATCGGTACGGGGCAGCCCGAAGGGAAAACGGGGGTCGTCCTTGAGCCGATCCTTGTCAACCCGGTCCACATTGAAGGGTGGATTAGCCATGACAAAATCGAACTTGCCGGTGGAATGGTGCAGGTCTTCGTAATAGGCGTTACCTTGGCGGATATCTCCAGCCAGACCATGCACGGCAAGGTTCATCTTGCCCAGTTTCACAGTTTCTCCCACCTTTTCCTGTCCGTAGATGCTCAGTTCAGCGCCGGGGTTCTTTTTGTGTTCCTCGACAAAGCGAGCGCTCTGGACAAACATGCCGCAGGAGCCGGACGCGATGTCAAAAATGCGTCCATGGAATGGCTCAATGATGGCTACAAGAAGCTTGACGATGACGGTGGGGGTGAAGAACTCGCCGCCTTTCTGACCCTCGCTCATAGCGAAGTGGCCGAGGAAGTATTCATAAATCTTACCGAAGGCATCCCCTTCGATGTCCATGGGGACAGAGTTCATAGTCTTGAGGAGTTCCTTGAGTAGGGAGTTCTCAAAGCGGTTGTAGGTCTTAGGCAGTACGTCCTTGAGGTCAGGGTTTGCCGCCTCGATTGCACGCATGGCGTCGTTGATGGCTGCGCCGATGTTTGCCCCTTCCGGCAGTTGAATCAGCGCCGAGAAGCACGCTGTCTCCGGCAGGTATAGTACTCCCTTGGCCTGATAGTCTGCCGGGCCTATGGTGCGCCGTCCACTGCTTGTGCCCGCCAGCTCCCTTGCCGCTGCCTGGAACTTGTGGTCGGCATAGCGCAGAAATACCAGTCCCAGTACCGGGACGGAGTATTCCGATGACTTCAGTTTGGAGTTGGCCCGCAGCTCATCCGCCGCAGCCCACAATCGGGTTTCGATGTCGTTACCGTTATGATTCATGGTTTCTCCATGGTGTTATTCTTATTTGCCATATAGCACTACGCATTAGCGAGAACCAATTTTATTGAGATTCTCTGTATCTATTTAGTTATGCCTGCTTTATTCCCCCAAGTACGATCTCCCCTGCCTCCAAGACAGTAAAGGGTATAGAAGTTTTTTTCAGAATGAAGTTTTCTGTCAACATCCTTGTATTTTTATCCATCGATTTTAATATACTGTCGACTATCTCGTCCACCTTGCTCTTCACTTCAATTACATCTTTGACGGTCAATTTGATCTTGTAGGAGGGCAAGAAACGGTCTTTATGTGCATCCATGTCGTAGGTGTACAAGAAACCGCCATCGACGAAACACAAGCTTTGCAGCGAATCCTCAACCTTGGAGTGGAAGAGGCTATTTCTATAATTCTTCAACATCTTGAATTCCGGGAGGATTGTTGAGGGTAAAACGCTGTTTTCGTTAAACCCATTGCATAGGGCGGGCATAAACATTATCTTCTGCTCAAGGTCAAATCGCTGTTCCGTCCTGAAGTCTTTGTCTCTGAACTTTTTGTTTAGGAAAGCATGATACACGACATTTACAAAACCCTCAAGGGCCATAATAAAGTAGGTAATGGCGGAACAGTAAAACATGCCACATGTCAGCATATGTTTCTCGATATGTTTTCTTTTTTCTTCATCCCACAGATCGGATGTCCTTGCATCATACCTCAGAAGTTCCTCAAGAAGAACTGTTTCCTGAGGCTCCGCTATACCGAGCATGGTTTCAGCGCTCCTATAGTTCGACAGGTAGATGTTGAAGAGTAAATAGGATCTTATTCCATCCTGTTTTTCAAATTCCTTTGTGGGATTGAACAGTTGCCTCCTCACCCTATTAGCCTCGTTCAATACGAGATCAACAAACTTCTTGGCTTCCTTGTTGTGATTCTTTTCGCCATTATCGGGTCGAATCACCAGAGCAATATGAAAAACTGTGGTCCTGTCCTTTGTGCCGCACTCCACAATCCCGCCAGATGGAAGCCTAATAAGATATTTCCAGTTAATCCGCAATGGCTTTATCTTGCCTGTCTTTATTTCGGATGCCAAGACCTCGTCTATCCCCGACACTTCCCAGCGGTTCTTTTCCTGAGTTCTTCTGAAAGCTGCAGTCTCAACATATGCTTTCTGTTCGAGGTTATAGTTGTGAAGTTCACATTCGACTTCCAATGGTTCCTGGTAAAGACCCCTTAATAAGCGATGCCAGAAAATGACATGGTATTCTTCAATCTCATTTGTTCTATAATCTATCGATTTTATGACGTAGCTTTTAGGAATATCTGTTTTGTCGAGGGCTGGGTATTGGGTGACTATTTTATCCCTGAGTTTTGTTTCTAAATCGATTGGTTCCTTCAATGCATTTCACCTATATTTTTGTCGCATAACATGACCATCGCCGCGAGTGGCAAAATTTGTCACGGTTCGGTGCAGGGTGGGGTTATGTTTTAATTACCAGGCACGGCTTCCATAGAAGTTCAATGTCTTTACTCCACCCAGCCCTTATGGCACATGCCCCTATCAATGACATCACGCTGGACTCTTGTATGGCACTGACACCGCCAGACTTGCCAGCAAAGGTCATGAAATGTCTTAGTGCTGCTTCTGCATCTTGGCAATGAGTAGTATTCTTTGAGCCTGAGGCAACAAATGCCTCCCAAAGAAATAAAGAATTCGTCTTCTCGAATTCTGCCCAATCAAATGTTGGCTTTGGGGCATAGCCGAGGATGACCTTAATCCTTCTCATTACCCAGAGTGATTGTACAATTCCGGTAGCCAATGCTCCGGTTCCTGCTCCTGCGCTCCAACTCCTCTGCCCTTCGCCGTGCCTCGCCGAGGCAACGGCTCTCGACTCGTCCCGAACGGGCACGAATAGCGGGCACTCAAACCCGATAGACACCTTGCCTTCACTTTTTATAGCATCTGCAATATCGGCTGCAAAAATGCCTATGTCGGTGCCGTTTTTCAACCCTCCATCGCTGGAAGAGGCCCAACCAAAGTTTCCATTAGGAATTGATCCCACATCAGCACAAAATGCCCAGTGATTCTTCATTTGATCTTCATCTCATGGCATAACAATCAATATACTGCATTGGTTCATTCTGTTAATTCATGTTTAACAATACAATATTTTGGCAAAAAAACAAATTAATTATGAAGGAATACCATCAAATACCATGGCTTCGATGTTATGTCCTTCTGTTAAAAAGTTTTCCAGAGATATGCAATTTGTACTGTATCTCAATTGAGAATCAATATCCAAGTAGATATAGATTTTTGAGTAGATATTATCGAATTTTTTATCTATAAAATTGGCACGTTTGCATTGAAAGTTTGCTTTTCTTATGTTATTTGTAGCGTATGCCGAAAAGCAAATTCTTATTAGTTATCGTCTGTATAAGGTAAAATGACTTTATTTTGCGGCTTATATGTATTATATAGATAATAATATAATATGAATTTACCTCAAAAATTTGTTATTAATACGGCAGAAGAATTTACTCACCTTTCTCGTGCTCCAATAACTGAGGCAGTGATTGAGCTTCGTGCTTTTTTAGAGTCTCCGTGGGATGAAAAGCAAGTTATAGGGGCGCTTAAGGAAAGGCTTCCTGAATACCCAATATTTACATCACAAAAAGAGTTCAAACAAGAATTACAGGTTGATTTTTCTTCGGAAACGCCAGCTAAACAAACCTTTAGCGATCTTGGTTTGAAGGGGTTCCGTTTCCAGTCTTCAGACAAATGCCGTATTGTTCAGTTTAACAGGGATGGGTTTGTTTTCAGTAGACTTCAACCGTACGCGGATTGGCAAGAATTTGTTTGTGAAGCCCTTCGGTTATGGCAAATATACTCTGATTTAACAAGACCATTCGAGATCCCGAGGATTGGTCTTCGTTTTATTAATCGGTTGTCATGCCCTCCAGATAAACTGGAGTTGGCTGAATACCTTAGGATTGTTCCTGTCTCCCCAGTCGGCCTGAACGTACCATTCATGGGTTTTTTGCATCGCGACACCCTAAAAATACCTGACCATCCATATGGTATTAACATCGTCAAAACGATTCAGCCCCCACAAGGTTCCGAGGGCAATGATTTAGGGTTAATAATTGACATTGACGTATTCACAACCGAGAAACTTGCTGCGAGCGGCGAGGAAGTACAGGTACGTCTGGAAGAAATGCGTTGGCTTAAAAATAAGGCATTTTTTGGGTCCATAACAAGCAGCCTGGTGGAGGAATTAAGATGACCGTTACAAGAGCTTCTTTTGGCACGTTGAATGCTTCAAAGGTGAGTTCCCGAGGCTTCAGCGACACCGCAAATATTTTGAAGAAGTTAGACGATGGGGTTTGCGATTATTTAAGAGGAGCATCTTCCTTGGGATTACAACCGATTAATGTTTTCAATGAACTCTATGAGCTTGCGGAAGAATGCGCGGAAGAGGGCTGGGATGGGGAAAATGCAAGACCTGTGACCAAAGCGGTTTTTGACGAAGGATTTCATTTCCTCAAATCCTTGCCACTCGGTACTGCCGTTCCTTCCGTAAGTGCAGAACCAGATGGTTATATAACATTTGAATGGTATCACTCAACATCGAGAGTATTATCGGTGAGCATCGACTCTGACGGTTTTCTTCATTATGCAGCCATAATAGGTCCAAAGAAGGCTTATGGATCAGAGCCTTTAATTTCAGGCATACCTGGAGCTATTGTCGATCTAATTGGGCAGGTTAAACGGTAATGGCTAATGGTACTGCTGTACCAGAAGAGATATACGATAATGAAATATTGGCCCGTTTTGTGGTGTTCAATCGTTGGATACGTTCGGACAATACTGTTAGGTCAGATGCATTTATACCATACTCACTTACCGAGCTGTCTGTGACGCGGCACATAGGTCTATCCTTAGAGCAACTTTGGGCTATTGGAAGAAATGTGGTAGTAGAACGGGCACTTTTGCTCCATGGGAGAGCCGATATAAATGTTTCTATAGTTAAAGGGCAAGAGCTTTCAGTGCATCCGGCATCTTTAGCCGAAAATCCTAATCATGCAAATATTAAAGGGTGGCCTCCGAGCAAATCTGAACAAAAAATAAAAGCCCTCGAAATTGCAAAAACAGCTATTTTCTCAAGGCATATCATCTGCGGCGGCATCTGCGCCTTCTATCTCTTGGAGATAGCGGTCAGTTATGTGAATATTTTGTGAAGTAGACATCCGGTAAAATCTAAACTTGCAAAAATCGGGTAAACCAAGAATCCCTGTAAACCCTTGCAGGGTATCATAAGGAAGCAAACAGCAACATCGGGATAAGTCAAAAACCGGCAATAATCGCCTTGACACGGTAGAGGTCAGGGGTTCAATACCCCTCGCGCCTACCATTTGAATTTTGAATCATTAACTTACAAGCCATTGATTAACCTCACGCCTCTGAATTGTATAATTTTTCTTTAGTAGACGTTTTATTGATAGTGCCACCCCCATCTCTGTTGTAGAACAGCCGGATCTTTTAATCAAGTCAAGAAGGTTTGCTTTCAAAGAGAGGTGTACCGGTTTGGTGCAGGGATTTCTTAGTAGCCTTCTTCTGAAGAGTTCGGGCAGTTTCTGCCCTGATCGCAGGCTTCCCTTCGGTGACATTGCTGAAACTCCTCTGGGTCGGATACGCAAATACAATATCGTCTTCACCTGAAAACCTCTCCAGCAGTTGCTCCCATACTTTGCTGGATGACCTCCTCCGGACACGGGGGTCGCAAAGATACGCGGCTGTGAGCATTACACCGTTATCATACACTCCCGTAAGCACTACGGGTTCCAGGGGCATATTAAGAACCATATATTTTTCAGATGCTGCACTCATGGTCACCTTTGCCCTTCTGGTTGTATCTTCACCCTCGGCGTTGACAATTTCTTCAAGGATTGTCCTGGCTTTTTTCCAGTTGCTCTCAAAGGTAATATTTACCTCAATAGTGTTCCAGATATATTCAAACCACCCCTTGGTGAAATTGACCTGGGGCTCCGTAAACACAGTGCTATTCGATATTTTTATGAGCCGTCCTGTTCGCATATCTTTAGAAACCCCGGAGATACTCGATTCCATCAGCGTAAACTGGAAAATGTCGATGTCGATGACATCTCCTGCATAATTCCCGATCTGAACCCTGTCACCCGCTTCGAAGGGCTTCCGGACAAGAATAAAGAGCCACCCGGCAAGATTTGTGAGGGGGTCCTTCAGGGCAACAGCCAGACCTGCCGACAAGAGGCCAAAGTAAGTGCTGACAGAATGGAAACCGCGGAGCCAGATAATTGAAAGGAGAAAAACAAGAAAAAATACGGAACAGTACGTAGCTGCTTTTCGCCAAAGGAACTCTTTCTGTTTATCATGGGAGAACTGGAGAAAGATTCTTACCAGCACCCAGCGAAGAAATATGAAAAAGAGAATGGCCAGGACAGAGTCAATAAACCTGTCGTAAAGGCCCATGTTCTGGAGGTGCTCAAGGATATTTTTCACGACCATGGATTTAGTAATTGACGAACCATACTGAGTAATCATCAAGGAGCGTATGGTTTTTTGATGTTTCATTTATCGCTTTGAGTGATGCCAGGCCAAGGATGAAGCGTTGATTGTCATATACCCGTTTCACCTTAACCAGTATTCCCTTATCTTCGTTAATGAGGTCTTCAAAGCGTTTCAGCTCATAGGTATCGGTACAGGAAGGTTGTTTGATTTTCAGGGCCTCATCTTCAGTTATATCATCAAGACCAAAAACATATTTTTCTTCCCAGGGAAAGCTTTCAATACCTGTCATTGTACAGGGTGTATCGAGGTTTTTTCTGAGATAGTCCCGGTAAAGCGTCAGTGATTTCAAGGTAACAACCAGATTGTCTTCACCTAATATTTCTGTTATTCGTTTCTTGTGTAAATCAAATTCTTCCATTGATATCTCCATTCTCTTAGTATTAGCGTGTCCGTTCTCGGTTCTATTATGATAAAGCTTCTTCAAAATCTGCCGAATTGACCATACCCTCACACATTGTACCACCTTCAGCATCAGACTTCATACTGTTTTTTGAGCCAAAATTGTTGTGTTGTTGACATATGGGTGAGAACGGCTTAAACTAAAGATAGGTTGCACAAGGAGGATATCATGTTATTAACGAACAAAAACGGACGCATATACGATGTTCCCGAGCAATTAGCAGAACAATATTTGGCGACTGAATTAAGTTCGTCGAGAGAAGCAATCGGCGATCTGCTGAGTACATTGCGCGAGTCGGCTTCAGTACCAATCGAATCGGAGTGCGGCTGCTGCTGTATCTATGCCAATTATTGCCCCAATAAGTAATTCTTCGGCTCGCGAATAGTCTGTTGCTGCGATATTATCAGAAAATAATATTGCAGCAGTTTTTGATCTGTTTACATTCCTTGAAAAATAAAAGCAAGGACATTACATAATGACGCCAAATTTTCCCACCTTCACAGATCTCAACAGTGTAACATTGCAGATGATCACTACGTGCAACCTGTCCTGTGATTATTGTTTCCAGGATGCCTGCAACGTTTCCGCATCCCCTGAAGAAGAAGCGCAGAAAATAGTAGATCCCCTTGAATCAGCCGAGATTGTTATCAAGCTGTTGGAGCTCAGCAATACAAAACTGGGAATGGTATTTTCAGGCGGCGAACCCCTCTTGGTGCCGATTGATTGGTATGAAACATTTTTCCATGTGATTGACCGATACCTGGAAGGATCAGGAAAAACGCTGGAATATTCTATACAAACCAATATATCGATTCTGAAACCAGCGATTATCGACCTCTTCAAGAAGCACAATGTGCACTTTTCAATTCATTACGACGGCGATCTGGATGATCAAAAATTATTATCAAAGAAGAGAAGAGATAATATTGTTACCTTGTCCGAAAAGGGGTTTCCCATATCAGTCCTGGTGGTAGGTACCGTGGAGTCCCTGCGGGCTCTGCCATCTACCATCGATTTTTTTAACAAAAATGGAGTTCGTTTTTATCGCCTCAACTTTGTTTCCAGCCAGGGGAGGGGCCATCAGGTGTCGCAGATCCCGCCGAAGCTCCGGGCTGAAACGGAATTTGAGGCCGCTTTCCTGGCCTCTCAGTGTGACTTCAGTACAAGGGAAAATGTTGTGATGAACAAATTCCTCTTTTATTATAACAACGTTGTGTGCAATAACAACTATAGTGCTCTGCCGCGACCACAAATGTGCAGGGCAGGGGTGTATTCCGCCTATGTCAGTGCCGACGGGCTTGTCTATCCATGCAGTTTTTTTACCAATATAACCGGCCCCATAGCAAAGGCCAAGGATCTGCCTTTATGTATGGAGGGGGGCGCAAAGGCTATCGAACTTTGCGAGGCTCCAAACTCTTATTATTACGAAAAATGCAGAAAATGCAGCGCCTTGCCTATTTGCGGAGAATACTGTGCCCTAACACCTGTAACGGACACGAATTGCATGGAATCCTTTTGCAACTCCCAGGTGATGCTGCGCGATTTAATGGACAAGAACTCAGAGATCGCACAGCTAATCGCTAAGAGATTTATCGCGCACAAGCAGGCATACCCTGCAGATATTCCAAGGTCGTGTGGTACGCGCACCAAAGAGGGATAAAGACCCTCAATAAACATCTGGTCGAGCTATCAAGACATTGCTTTCAAAAAAATGATTACGCCTTCCAAAAGACTGTTCAATAAAAATTTTACCCTTATCATTGCCGGTCAATGCGTGTCGCTTCTTGGCAGCACACTCTATTACGTTGTCCTTGTCCTGTACCTGAAACAGATGACCGGCTCGGCCACTGTGATCGGTGTAGTTGAGTTGCTGGCCTTCCTTCCATGGGTCCTGCTGGGACCGCTTGCCGGCACACTGGTTGACAGGACAAATATAAAAACTGTGATTGTATGGAGCGACTTTCTCCGGGGCATGCTGATGATACTGCTCTTCATATTCAGTCTCGATTATTTCCTTGGTCTGAATATGATCGATACTGGAATAGCGCGGTTTCATTTCTCTTCTTCTTTTCCTCTCACGATATATGCCGTGTTTTGTGTGACCCTTTGTATGGGGATCATCGATTCAGCCTTTAACACAGCCATGTACTCAATGATTCCGGCAATACTGGCAAAAGAACATATCCAGAAAGGCAATTCGTTCTTTCAGGGTGCGGGAGGTGTGCTCGCTATGATCGGCAATGCCATGGGCGGTATTTTGTTCAGCGCCCTTGGAGGGGCGCTGGTGTTCCTGCTGAACGGTATATCCTATCTGTCCGCAGCATTTGCCTGTTTATTCATATCTGTCGAACATAAGAACCCCGGGAAGAGGCCTGCTTCTTCCTACCGGAGTTTTGTCGGGGAGGTAAAAGAAGGTTTTCTTTTTATCTGGGCAAACAGGGGTCTCCGGAACCAAACGATCCTTTATACACTTTCCAATCTTCTCTTTCCCACGGTAATGATCGCACTGCCTTTCCTGGTAGAAGACGTAATGAAGCTGGGGAATGCCTATTACGGATATCTGTTAAGCATACTCACCATAAGCTCTATCGCTGGATATTTTCTCTTTGGTTTATTTAAGACCACGGAAAAACAGAACTATGTGGTGATATGTGCAATTTTTTTTGTTGAAGCGTTGCTGTTCTTATTCCTTTCATTTACCATTAACATCTTCTTTGTTTTCGGGCTCCTTTCCCTGCTTTCCTTTTGTATGGCAGTCTCAAGGCTGATAAATACATCTCTCAAACAAAAAGTGATACCCGAAGGATTGAGGGGCAGGGTCTTCGGGACACTGGATTCCATCAATGGCGCCCTCGCGCCCCTTTCCTTTGCCTTGAGCGGCGTCATTATAGACCTGGTGAACAAAAATGTATTATTGATTTTCTTCGTTATTTTCGTAATATATGCGCTGCTGGCTATACTGTTTGTTTACAGCGGCTCGATCAGGCAGTTTTATTTGAGCTCAATACCGGACGCGGGCAAACCGTCGATCTGATCTATATGAACGATTGAAATAATTGATCTATAATTGTCGTTGAAATAGACCAGATGCTTTTCTTTGAGGCGGCTTAAGGTAATGCACACTGATTTCTCATCAATTCCAATATCACTTTCCGGCCTGAGGGTATTGAGCAGGTCGCCCAAGTCCAGGATGTTTGAGTTCGTTTCTTGCAGGATGCGGTATTCCAGCCTGCTTATTGCCCGTTCGATCAACAGCTCGCCATCAAAAAACTCTCTGTAGAGGACAGCATCGTTCTCCAGAGAAATAGTGTAACTGTAATTATGATCATAATAAAATGTGTTTATCTTTAAAAACATATCCCAGAGAAGGTTGGATCGTGCGGAAAAATCGAAAAGGGAAAACCGGTCTATCCCCTCCATCATTTTATGGGGCAACAGATGAAAAACCGTATTGTCATCCCATTTTATTAATGCATCATGGTCGATCATATTGTAAAAATCCGAATGTTTGGCAATTCTCAGGGGTATCAGGTTATGGGCAAAAAGGTTTTTATCGAAATAAAACCTCAAAAAATGGAGGTTATCTATGCTTTCCAGGACATCATAGTCCTCTTCGCCTATCGTCCCGCAAATTATGTTTGCCGACGGAAGTTTGACCTTATATTTATGGGCAAATTTAACAAAACATATATTGTCCGAGAAGTTAGTCCTCTTTCTCATTTTTGTTAATAATCGGTCCGAAAGGGACTCATACCCGAAATGGATCCTGTTGAGCCCTGCCCGGGAGAGTTTCTTCATGATGGCAGCGGTAAAATCCTTCGGGATCACCTCCGCGATTAGGTGAATATTTTTATCCTGTTTTATGGATATGAGATCATCGAGGATCCTTTCGAGCCTCTTGTGGTCATTTGCCACAATATCGTTGTCCATAAAGGCAAAATAACGGGTACCATATTTATCCAGCAGATAATTGATCTCATCCTTTAATACCCCGGGGTCCTTTTTCCTGGTTTCATACCCGTCTGCATACACACAGAACCTGCATACATTCCACGTACACCCCCTGCTGGATTCAAGGGGAAGGATCACCGCAATGCCCCTCTTGTGTGAAACTTCAAGATAATTGAAATAATCATCGTATTCAGGGAATATTCTGCTATTCAGATCATAAAATTGACTGACATCTTTATCTGAAAACCGGATGGAACCCTCTTTGCGAAAGACCAGGCGCGGTACAGAATCAAAACTCCCCCTTTGGTTATCAATGGTCCGGCACAATTCCAGCAACGGGTATTCGCCTTCACCCCAGATCGCAAAATCAAAATCGTCGCATACTTTCATGACGGATTCTGCTTTGTCCCGGCTGCGCAGTCCGCCGACAACGATCTTTGCATGGGGAAAACGATCTTTTATGTATCTTGCGAGGACGACCCCGGCAATCCATTGTTCATATTTGCAGGATATCCCGAAAAGCAGCGGACCGTTATTTGAATATTTTGAAAACTCCCTCAATACTGCGGCGTCAAGAATACCCCTTGTTTTTATCAGATAATCGCTATTGTTGTTTAAAATGTCATAGATCGGCAACTCTGCTTTCATAATGGCGTTAATTTTGCTCTTGTTGATCTCGTCCTGGTATGTATCAGAAATCAGATACATATACGGCAACAGCTCAAAGTGAATCGCGTCGGTATTCCTCTCAAATGCCGGCAATAGCCCGTCAAGAAGTATGTTCCAGTATATGATCGTTGTTTCAATATTATGGTACGCCAGGAAGGCCTTGAGGCCAGACAGCGCGGCAGACGGCGTGTCAACCCGTGCGGGCGGCAATGCATTGAGGATGACTTTCACCAAAGCAACACCCTATATCCTCTCTCCATAACCATGTTTCCTGATCCCCTTCGCTGCTCAATAAACCCAAACAGATCGAATTATCTTCCAGGATATTTATAGGATTAATCAAAAGGGTTGTCAAGTTTCCGGGCAGCATTGTGTGTTAATACAAGACAATATTATATAAATGAATTTTAATGAATTTTATTGACATAAAATTATGATTGTAGTAACATAATACTGTCATATGTTAAATATTTCACAAATGAACATTGCACACACTTTGAAAATAACCTATTTTAGCTGCTCATAATAACCCCCCCTTCCCCCTGGGTCCCCCCCCAGGGGGTTTTTCTTTACAATATATCTGGTTTTGTTGTATAAAAATATCATGGACACTTCAATGCTTAATATGTATTCTGGTGGGGTTCTTGGACTCATTACTTCTTCAGGGCCAATGGCTAAAACGGTAATGGGCATACTCCTTATCTTTTCTATAATGTCCTGGACTATCATACTGGCAAAGCTTATACAATTCAGCAGGACTGAACGGGAAGGGGAAGGCTTTATTCAGGCGGTCAAGGAAAACGGCTCTTTCAAAAAACTTATCGCCGCATACAGAGAAAGTCCCGACAATCCTTTCTACAAATTGATACTCTCTTCTTACAAGGAGATTGCGTCAAAACAGAAAGACAATAATCCGCGCCTTGAACCGGAGACATTACCCCTTGTTGAGAATGCAATGAAGATTACAATTTCCGAGGAATCGGAAAGGCTTGAAAGGAGGCTTTCCTTTCTTGCCACGACCGCCAATACAGCGCCCTTCATTGGGCTTTTCGGTACTGTGTGGGGCATTATGGACTCCTTCAGAGAGATCGGGGTAAGGGGATCAACAAGCCTCGCAGTGGTCGCCCCCGGTATAAGTGAAGCGCTCATAGCAACTGCAATGGGTCTTGCTACCGCAATCCCGGCAGTCCTTGCATACAATTATTTTAGCGGCAGACACAGAAGGATCCTGTCGAAGATGGAAAATGCCTCCATGTATCTGTTGAACATCCTCGAGAAATGAAATCGTCACGAGATTCTAAAGGTCCACTTTCCGAGATCAATGTAGTTCCTCTTGTCGATGTAATGCTCGTACTTCTCATCATATTTATGATAACTGCACCCATGATGCAGCACGGGATGAACATAGATATCCCGAAGGTAACGACAAAGTCAATTCCCACCAAAGATGAACCGCAGATTTTGAATATTACCAAAGAACGGACGCTTATTCTAAATGAGAAGAAACTTGACGCAAAAGATCTGAAAGCCGCAATACAGCTCCTTTTTGCCAACAAGAAGGAGAAGGAGATATATCTGAGGGCAGACAAGGATACTTCTTACGGATTTGTGGTGACCTGTATGGGTATTGTCAGGGAAGCGGGCATCGATAAAATCAATATTGTGACAAAACCTCTTGAAGAGCGATGAGAGAAGAGACATGGTTCAAATGGCTTATCATTTCTACGATACTGCACTTTTGCCTGATCGGCGCACTTAGCATACCCGTTAAGAAGTTTTCGAGAAAGATTGATCTTTCATCATCCTACTCGGTAAGCCTTGTTGGAGACATGGGCGGCAGTCATGGAGCCCCCCCCGGACCAGCCGGCATATCTGAAGGAAAAAATCTTCCGGCAAAGGAACCGCCAAAACCCGCACCTGCAAAGGTGAAAAAACCCGCTCCAACAAGGGTTAAACCTGTACCTGTGAAGCAGGAGAAAGAGGTGGTCTCCCTTTCGAAAAAAAAGACGCCCCCGGTCAAAGAAACGAAGAAGACTAAAGAAACCCCCACAAAAGATGAGTTGGATGCCCTTAACAGGCGATTGAGAGAGATTAAGAAAAGGACGGATTATCTTGATGTTACGTCAAAAAGGCAGACAGGCAGCCCGGGGAAAACAGGGGCAGGGGTTGGTACGGGAAGCGGATCAGGCGGGCTTCCCGGTATAGGGGAGGGGAGCGGAAAACCTATTGATCTGGTTACCCAGAAATACTGGATGGATGTAAGAGAAAAGATAATGGGCGCATGGGGTTTTCCCGGTGCTGCCTTCAAGAAACTCGAAGCCCTTGTTACGATAAAGATCAGGAAAGATGGAAGAATCGTCGATATCAACATTGACAAAGGATCAGACAACAAGGTCTACGACGAATCTATTTTGCGTGCCTTGAGGGCGGTTGACCCTCTGCCGCCTATACCGTCATCCCTTAACCTGGATTCCATCGAGCTTCCCTTCAGGTTTGTGCCCGAGGGAACGACTTGATCATAAAAACGTTTACTTGACCTTTTTGCGTGCTGCCGGATGGTGCTTGCTATGGTCATCTATTTTCTTTTTTTTAACTTTTTTAATCACGTGAGAAAAGAATCTGATTATGTGGTTTCGCGAAAAATAGAGTACCACCGTCAGGACTGCACTCACGATCAGAAGAATCAGAAAGAATTTATACCGTTCATCCTTTACTGCAGACCCCTGAAAGGTCAGAATCACGGTTCCGGGCAGCCTGCCGAGAAAATTCATAAGGAAAAAATCAAGAAAACGCATGTGAGTCAATCCGAGAAGCCAGCAAAGCGAGTCTTTTGGAAACCCCGGAATGAGAAAGAGTATATAGCTTATATAAAGCCCTTTGTGGGTTACAAAAAAGTTAAACTTCTCAATATAGGTCTTTTTTACTACCTTTTCAACGAATCTCATCCCAAAGTAGCGGGAGATGCTGAAGGCCATGACTGAGCCAAGGGTGAGTCCTATCGTGGAAAGTATAGTGCCCACCACATTCCCGAAGAGAAACCCCCCCACAAAACCTGTCACCTCTCCAGGTATTGGAGCAAACACAACCTGGAGGGCCTGGACAACCACGAAAGCAACCGCGGCAAAAGGTCCGAAAGAGGCAATGAAAAGTCTCAGCCTCCTGGGACTCAGGAGGTATCTATAAAAATCCATGATCTCCCTCCACCCACCCTCGTGATAGACGTAAAAAATCAAGGCCAGCAGGATGATTATAAAGAAGGCCGTAGCGATCCTCAATATCAGTGAAAGGGTGCGTGATTCTACCAGGGAGCGCTTGTTCAACTCTGGACCGCCACAGTGCGCAAAACCTCATCCAGTGTTGTTGAGCCTTCTTCAAGAAGGAGGAGGGCATAGTCCTTGAGGGACTTCATGCCCTTTGCAACCGCTGCGCGCCGTATCACATCCGTCTCTTGTCCCTCTGCAATTAAATGGCGCATTTCGTCATCTATCTTCAATACTTCGTATATTCCTATTCTTCCCTTGTATCCCGTACCACCGCAGCCATCGCATCCAACACCCCTGTAGAGCTCCATACCCTCCTTGAACCCGAGGTATCTGCTTGCTGTCGTATCAGGCACATACTTTTCCTTGCATTTCGAACATATTCTGCGGACAAGCCTTTGAGAGATGATGCCAACTACGGAAGTTGATATAAGAAAGGGCTCAATGCCCATTTCCTTCAAGCGCATAAAGGTGCCCGGCGCATCGTTGGCGTGAAGGGTTGTAAATACAAGATGGCCGGTAAGGGCCGCTTCCACGGCGATTTTTGCAGTCTCCCGGTCCCTTGTTTCCCCCACGAGGATGATATCCGGGTCCTGTCGTAAAAAGGCCCGGAGTACCCGGGCAAAATCAAGGCCGATATCCGAGTTTACCTGGACTTGATTTATACCGGCCAGGTCATATTCAATAGGGTCTTCTACAGTCGATATATTCACGTCTATATTGTTTTTCTCCGCCAGGGCGCTGTAAAGGGTGGTGGTTTTTCCCGACCCCGTGGGACCGGTTACAAATATGATGCCGTAAGGGCTTCGGATCATATCCCGCACAAGTTCCAGGCTCTTCTTATCAGTAATGAGCGCGTCAAGGCTCAGCATGGTGCTGCCTTTATCGAGGATACGGGCCACCATCTTCTCGCCGAATCGGGTCGGTATGGTAGATATCCGGAAATCAACCCCCTTGTTTTCCATTCTCATACTGATCCTGCCATCCTGGGGGAGTCTCCTTTCCGTAATATCAAGCTTGGATATGATCTTTATCCTGCTCAGGAGGGGCAACTGAATCTTTTTAGGGAGCATCCTTTCCTCGCTTAATACGCCATCGATCCTGTATCTAAGCCTCAACCCCTTTTCCATGGGCTCGAGATGGATATCGCTTGCACCTCTTTTCAAAGCCGTTGCGATGATATTGTTGGCCAGCCTTATGATAGGCGCACCTTCAGCCTCCTTTTCGAGGTTTGTTATCCCTGCCTCGTCTTCTTGGTTATCTTCATAGGAAACGTCTTTCAGTACATCAGACTGGAGAGAATCAATGGAACTAAGAATGTCGTCCATCGCGGCCATTGGCTGGATCTCTTCTTCTCTCCGGACTGTCTCCTGATATTCGGATTCCATGAATTTGTCAAAATCTGCCTTTGAGATCGCTACAGGTTCAATTGCTACCCCTTTCATAAATTTTCTTGCCTCGTCAAGGGCGAGAATGTTGTCTGGATTTACCATGGCAAGGGTCAGGGTACCATTGGAATAGGCGACGGGAAGCATATCATGTCTCATAATAAGCTTTTCCGGGAGTATGGATAATACGGCGCCATCCAGCTTCAACCGGGAAAGGACAATAATCCCCACATCTCTCTGGCGGGCTCCATCCTCTAACCTTTCTGCAAGAATTTTGTTCAAAGACATAAGTATGGGGGGGAATTCTTCAAGGATATCATTGAAATCGGTCTTTTCCAGCACAAGGACCTCTGTTGTCTGGGTAGTCAAGACGGTTGCCGACCTTGTTTTACCTGTTAAAAGGGCCATTTCTCCAAAACACGCCCCTTTGCCAAGGGTTGCAACGGTGAGCTCAACACCGGTTGAAGCTTCCTTTTTCCTTACCTCAACCTCACCATTTTTTATAATGAACATGGCGTCACCGGAGGCCCCTTCCCGTACAATCGCAACATGGGGCGGATAGATCCTTTCCCTCAGCTTACCTGCCAATTTCTGCAGTTCATCGTCCCGCAGATCCTTGAAAAGTTCTGTATTTTTAATACCTGAGATATTAGATAGGTCCATACGTTATTTGCCAAACCTCCGCGTTCGCTCCTGGTAGCTTCTGATTGCCCTCAAGAAATCTATTTTTCTGAAGGCAGGCCAGAAGGCATCACAGAAGTAGAACTCGCTGTAAGCGCTCTGCCACAGGAGGAAGCCGCTCAGTCGTATCTCCCCGCTTGTCCGTATAATAAGATCAGGATCGGGGATTCCGCATGTATAGAGGTGACTCGTTATGTCGTCAGTAGTAATGCTGTCTGCCAATTCAAGAACCGTACCGTGTGCCTTTTCTCTGATCGCTTTTCGAACAGCGTCAACAATCTCTTCCCGTCCGCCGTACCCTACCGCGATATTCAGAATATGCCTTTCATGATCTCTCGTAGAGGCTTCCAGTCTGCTGATTACCTCTTTTAACCTTGCAGGCAGGGGATCGAGGTTGCCAAGGACCTTAATCCTGAACCCGTTTTTCTTAATAATGGGATTTTTTGAAAGATCATCCAGTTTTTCTTCTATAACCCTGAGGAGACCTTCAATCTCCTCCTTATTCCTCTGGGCATTATCTGTTGAAAATACCCAGATGGTGACGATCCTGATGCCAAGATCTACGCACCATTTCAGTACATGATCCAGTTTTTTTGCCCCTTCCAGGTGGCCCCGGGTAACATCCTTGTACCCCATCTCCCGTGCGTACCTCCTGTTGCCATCAAGTATAAGGCCTATGTGGGTGGGCAGGGCACTCCTTTTCACTTCCCTTTCAAGGATTTTTTCGTAGGAGAAATATAAGACTTTCTTAAAAGGCACGGTATAGTATACTGTATATTTTTACAAAAAATAACATCTATTTCATGCTCCCTGTCCGATATGTCTGCTTGCCTGTACCGGAAAGGAGCCTTTTACTGTTTAATTCTGCGCCATCCGCTTTGGTCTCGATGTCAATGCCTTGATCGCATCCTTTAATCCGTCGATGGTAAGCTCAAACATAGGGAAAATCTTGCTGATCGTGTCTACGGTATAGTGACCCCAAAAATTCCTGTGGGTCGGGTTGAGCCAGACGGAATGGGGGAAATGCTCCTTCATCTTTATAAGCCATTCTATGGATGGCTTATCGTTCGTGGAAAAATAATCGATACAGCCATTCACATCAAAAAGCTCGGAGTATGCCATTCTTGCATCCCCTACGAAGACCAGCTTATACCTCTTGTCAAAATTAGAGAGGAACTTTTCTGTAGGCATGCTTTTGTAGTTGCCAATATCCTCATAAATGTCCTGATATATGCAGTTATGGAAAAAATAGTATTTGAATTCCTTGAAATGCTCCATCTGGGATGCAGCGGAAAAGAGTCTCTCGCAGAGTTCCGTATAGGGGAGCATAGAGCCGCCTGTATCCATAAGGAGGATAATTCTCACCGTATTTTCCCTTGATCTGTTGAAGACAAGCTCGATCTCTCCGCCTTCTTTTGCAGTCTTATCAATCGTCTCGTCGATGTCCAATTCTTCCTGCGCCCCTTCCCTTTTCAGTTCCCGGAGCTTTTTAAGGGCGAGCTTGGTCTGCCTCACATCAAGGATAATATCGTTCCTGTAGTTCTTAAATCGCCGTTCTTCAGCGACCTTTGCCGCGGACTGAGACCATGATTCTCCTCCTACCCTGATACCCCCGGGATGAGTTCCGTAGGCGCCGAAAGGAGATTTACCTCCTGTGCCTATCCACTTGGCGCCGCCGTCATGGCGCTCCGTCTGTTCCTTCAGTCTCTCCCTGAACTGACGCATCAGTTCTTCCATGTCGTGCTGCTTCCGGAACTCCTCCATCTTCTCCTGCATTTCGGCTATCTCTTCCCGGGAGAGCCTCGGAAGCTTGTTGAGAGGGTTATCAAGCCAGTCAAGGACTTTGGTGAGGTCAACATCCTCTGTCTTTATGCCGCCGAAATACTCCTGGAAGGCAAGGTCAAACTGATCATAGTATGCCTCACTTTTTACAAGAAAGGCCCTGCCCACATAGTAGAGATTATTGAGGCTTGACTGAAAATGACCCTCATATAATGCCTCGATAAAAGCTACCCATTCGGTAACAGAGACCGGGACACCCTTATTCCTTAATATATAGTAAAAATTAGTGAACATTAAAACCTTCTCTTAAACCCGAAAGACCCATGCCCCTGGGACATCTTTACAAATCTGTCCGTGTCAAGCTCGTTTTTGAGTATTGTTCCGAGAAAGGGTATTTCAGCAGATATCTTGTCTGCGCTTATACCGCCAAGAGTAAGGGCCTTTATCCAGTCGATGAGTTCACTGGTGGAGGGTTTTTTTCTTAAACCGTCAACCTCCCTTATCCAGTAGAACCTCTTGATCGCCTCTTTCATAAGCTTTGCCTCAATATCAGGATAATGAACCTTCACGATCCGCTCCATCATCTCTTCATCGGGAAATTCGATATAATGGAAGATACATCTTCTCAAGAATGCGTCCGGAAGCTCCTTCTCGGAGTTGCTTGTAATAATCACGATCGGCCTGTGTTTAGCCACAACCTCCTCGTCCAGCTCAGGTACATGGAATGTCATTTCGTCAAGCTCGTTTAGAAGATCATTGGGAAACTCCACATCAGCCTTGTCAATCTCGTCTATGAGAAGCACTACCTGCACGTCGCTTTTAAAGGCCTGACCCAGCTTGCCCATCTTGATGTAATGTCTGATATCGGTGATATCCTTATCCTTGAAACGGGCATCGTTTAACCTCTGGACCGTGTCGTATACATAGAGACCGTCTTTTGCCTTTGTTGAAGATTTTACATTCCAGATATAGAGCTTCTTATTGAGCGCCCGTGAAATGCTGTGGGCGAGAAGGGTCTTTCCTGTTCCCGGTTCACCTTTTATAACAAGGGGTTTTGCCAAAGCAACCGAGACATTCACTATCTCCATGAGTGGTTTTGACGCGATATAGTCCTCACTTCCTTTATAACCTTGTGCAGCATTAGCCATTTTTTGAGCCTCCTTCGAATAGTGAAAAATATCACGTATAGTATAATGCCTAACCCCCCCTGTTGTCAAATCTAGCAGGGCTTCTTGGAACCTCACAACCAATTTTATTCATTTTGTTGACGGTCCTTGGCATGAGGTAAAAACTCCATCTACACCACTCTGCTCCGCTCGTGTCCTCCTGCGTACATTGAGGTAGAGATAGAGCCCCAAAGCATCCTGTGCCTGCTTGACATGCCACTCACTGATATTTTCCCTTGTCTTCAAATGATCGAGAAATTTATCCACCAGTGCGTCTGCATCACTTTCCATATTCCTGTTGGCAAATGACAGGAACTGGCTGACCCGGAGGGCATAGAACGCAACGTACCTATCATCTGCAAGTTTATTGTCAATAAGAAAGCTCTGGAAATCGGGCAAAATATCATTCAGGTGGGAATTGGACAATGGCGCCATAAAAAACAACCTTCTTTTTTCATGGTATTATTCTATAATAGCGATCTTAATACAGGCATCACGTTGAAATTTAATGTACTTTTATCGTTGTCATTTATAAAACTTCAGGGTAGAATTCAAAATAAAAGAATTTCGTAGATTAATTGTTATGAGTGAGAACAAGAAAATTGATATTGATGAAAGGGCAGTAATCCGCAATAGCGGTAATAAATACAAAGCAAAGGAGGAACACCCATGAAGAACGTTAAACTCAGTGATCATCCCCAGCACACCCAGAAGCAGAACTATGAGCCACCAAAAGTAATATTTGTCACGAACAAGCCAGAGGATAGACTTTACCGAAGCCACACCAAAAGCCATAAAATAATGATACATTGCATGCAGCCTGAAGTTGTTTCCGGATAATAAAGATAGCATGAAACGTAAAGACGATTTTGTTTTGCGGAATGTGGGTGGCACGAGTCTACTCGTGCCACTTGGTGCGCAAGTAAGAAGCACAAACGCCATCGTGGCACTAAACGAGACTGGCAGGTATGTATGGACGTTGCTTCAAGAAGACAAATCCATAGATGATTTAGCAGACGCCGTGGTAAGCCGATTTGACGTCGACCGATATCAAGCCTGTTCAGATGTCCGATATTTTCTGGAGGAATTAACTGACGCGGGGTTTCTGGCGTGATCTCACTTCCCAGCGAGTATGGTTTGCTGGTGCGGGAACTCCAGAAGCGGGCCGCTACGAGAAGCCAGCCAGCCAGCAGCGTTTTTGAACTGACAAATCGCTGCAACCTTTCATGTCGCATGTGCTATATCCGGCATTCCGATAGTGACACGGTACAACGTAAAAAAGAACTATCGGCTAAGGACTGGCTGTCGATAGCTCGTCAAGCGGTAGATCACGGCATGGTATTTCTGCTCCTCACCGGAGGCGAAATATTTCTGCGTCCCGATTTTTTCGAGATTTACGAACCACTTACACGCATGGGTATAATTATTACGCTTTTTACCAATGGCACGCTCATTACCAGTGCGGTGGCAGAGCGTCTCGCTCAATCCCCGCCCAGCCATACTGAAGTCACGCTTTATGGCGCTACTTCTAAAACATATGAGGCGATCACTGGCATCCCAGGTAGCTATGCCCAATGCTGCAATGGTATTGAAGCACTAATTCAACAAGGCATCTCTGTGGGACTTAAGACCACCATCACCCGGCACAACGTAGCAGAATTAGAGGCGATGCGGGGGCTGGCACATAGGTGGGAAGCGTAGGGGGAAGCGTAGTGGAAGCGTAGGGGACGACCGTAAGTAAGTAAATAACTATGAAAACAGAGGATTCATTGATAAGAAAGACTTACAAAAAGAAACCTGCCCAACCCTCGGTTGCAGCGAATCCGCGTGAGACGCGTCTCGCTGAGCCACATGTTATCTGAGAAAAAGAATATATGGACGAAATACATAAGACAGTCACGGAATTCGCGATAGCTATGGTGGAAAGGCAACACAGCTTTTTTCTGAACGATTCCATGGATAACTCTGAACATATACCTGCCATAGGGCGGATTGCTGATACGGCCTATGTTTACTTGAAACGAAAAGGAGTGAGTCTCGAAGTAGCTGAGGAAATCAAGAAAGAGCTGATTAGTCATGGAAAAAGCCTTTTTGTGGAAGTATGGATGAAAACAGAAGAAGGCGAGGAACCATTTGGCGAAGAAGATCGAGAAGAAGCAGAAGAGACGTTTGATGAATTATTGAAGGAAGGCAACAGATAACCCTCGGTTGCAGCGAATCCGCGTGAGACGCGTCTCGCTGATCCCCGTGTTATCTGAAGACTACTTGACTGATATGCATCATCATGTCATACTTATGCATATCAAATTGATGAGGTGACGCCATGAGGACAACGCTTAATATCGACGACAATCTGCTTGATCAGGCATACAGGATGACAGGCATAAAGGAAAAGACCACGCTGGTAAAGCTTGGTTTAGAGGCGCTCATAGCAAGAGAAAGTGGAAAGAGACTGGCCAAACTGGGAGGCACCGAGAAACACTTGAAGCAAACACCGAGAAGGCGGAGCACCTAAGTGGTTCTTGTTGATACGTCAGTATGGGTATCCCATTTCCGAGAAACTCACAACGGTTTGGTAGAACTACTCAACAACGGAGATGTCGTGTGCCATCCTTTCGTCATAGGCGAACTCGCATGTGGAAATCTCAAGAACAGAGCGGGCATCAGGTCTCCCTGGTCGGTCGTTCGAGACCGGACCAAAAGCCGTGCATGACTCGCGAACTGATAATTCGACCGGATGATGAGGCGGACATTGCGCAAGCTTTCGACTGGTATGAAACCCAAGTCCCCGGGCTGGGCTCTGAATTTTTGCTCGTTCTGGGCGCCGCCTTTAACTCAATCCTCAGAAATCATTTGATTTATCCCGAGGTCCACAAAATAGTTTGTCGGGCACTTACCCGAAGATTCCCCTTTGCCGTCTTTTTCATTGTTGAGGCGACCCGTGTAGTTGTTCTCACTCTATTTCACGCGAAAAGAAACCCTGATGAATGGAAACACAGACTGTAATGCTTCGAACCAGTCACTGTGCTTGACGCCCATCGCCTTGCTGATATTTGGACAAAGGGGTCACAGGACAAAAGCGAGGGAGTTACTAAGAGCATATGGTTAAAGACTCAAGAAATGGAAGAATAAGCTTGTCTGATGAGCAGATGCAGCCAGTTGCCAATAAAACCGGCTCTGGCTGATCCATGTGTTGACGGCTGAAATGTTGAAAAGCGCTATCCCGCAATAATAAAAATGCGCAGAATGCCAAAAGGAGGTTCATTATTATGTTAAGCGCTGTACCCAATGGCTGGTTTTCATGGGACTTTACGATCTTTGACGATCACAGGGTTATCGCAAAGATCAGCCTTGACTGGATGCGCGAAGCCGGTGAATTGTACCTCGATGGGTCGAGTTACAGGGTTTTCCGCGAAAGAATATTAAATGGAGCTTTTCTCCTTGAGAAGGAAGGACGGGTGCTTGCTCGCGCCGAAAAACCAAGCGCTCTGATCAGGTCGTTCAAAGTAGAATGCAACGGCAAAATCTATACATTAGAAGCAGAGGCAGCGCTTCGGCGCAAGTTCGTATTACGGGGAGGCGGTCGAACGGTCGGGTCGGTGCAGCCTGAACATGCGTTTACCAGAAGAGCTGTAATTGATTTGCCGGAGGATATAGCCCTGCCGGTGAGGATTTTTATGATATGGCTGACACTCATTCTGTGGAAGCGAGACGCCGATGCATCATAGATGCGCGTGCAGAAACTAATT
>PNOM01000031.1 GCA_013824835.1 Syntrophus sp. (in: bacteria)
TGTACCTGAACCCGGCATAATTGACTATTTCTCATAAAATGGTATATTTTACTTAACAAGGGAGTTTGTGAAATGTTTGTCCTTGGCATGTCTGAGTTCATCATTATTATATAATAAAACGGTGATATGAAAATCCTTGACAGTTCCAAACCATCTTCCATAGAGCAGGCAGTTGAAACCTTGCAAAACGGGGAAATAGTAGCCTTCCCCACTGAAACAGTCTACGGCCTGGGGGCAGACGCCCTTAATCCTGTCGCAGTGGCACGGATATTTGAAATCAAGAAAAGACCGAGGTTCGATCCTCTTATAGTCCACATTGGCGAAAAAGACTGGATATTTAAATGTGCCGAAACTATACCCCCCAAGGCAATAGAGCTTATGGAACGGTTCTGGCCCGGTCCCCTTACAATCATCCTTAAAAAAAGCAGACTTATTCCCGATATCGTTACTGCAGGCCTTTCAACTGTGGGCATACGAATGCCTTCCCATCCTGTAGCCCTTGAACTTATTACACGTCTTGGACGCCCCATAGCAGCCCCCAGCGCCAATCCCTTCGGATATATGAGCCCCACAAAAGCAGTCCATGTGGCAAATATGTTTAAAGATACGCCTCTGATAATCCTTGACGGGGGGAATAGTTCTTTTGGCATTGAATCAACTATTGTCTCAGTCTCCGAAAATTCAATACGTCTTCATAGACACGGCGCCATTAGCATTGAAGATATCTCTTCTACGGCTGGTCCCCTTTCGGAAAAGGGCGACAGCGGACTCTGCGAATCGCCGGGAGAACTCCCCTATCATTACGCACCCCATAAACCTTTAAAAATCATACGATCATTTCTGGAAATTGAAACCTCTCAATCTTCTTTTCTCGCCTTCATGCCCCCCCAAGGAAAAGTCCCATCCAAACACATTAAAACCCTTTGTGAAAAAGGAGACATGAGGGAGGCTGCAGCCCGTTTCTTTTCCTGCCTTATAGAGCTGGACCAGGACGATGTAGATATTATCTATGCCGAAGAGATACCGGACACAGGTCTTGGAAAGGCTATGATGGAGCGGCTTCGCAAGGCATCAAAAAAATATAGTTCCTAACCCGTTGATAATTTTATCAACACGTGATAATCTAATTTTCATGAAAACATACAATAAAAAAAACCCGGTTCTTTCTAAAATGGTTGATATCATTAGCCTTATTTTCATCCCAAGAAATGATCAAAAAGGATCAATCACACGTTTTTTCAATAGGTTGAGCGCATATTCCTACAACTTTTGCACAGGTTTCCCACATTATTTGTGGAAAACCCCCAAATATCGCGCCCTTTTCTGCCTCTTCTCAATTCTTCTCTGCTGTGCCCTTGTCTCTTCCTGTACCTTTTTTAAAAGCAACAAAAAAGCTGCGCCCCAATCCCAGGAGGTCAAAATAACCGAAGAGGGGGCTAAACCAAAAGAAGGGGTGAAGCAGAAAGAAGAGACGAAACCAGCGAAGACGATGAAACCTACCCTTGACAACTCCCTTATTGATAAAGACGATGAAACGGTAAAGAAGAAGTTTGGCGAGCCCACCATAGTGAGCAGAATGCCGGATAATCGTATTATATGGACATACAGGCCTGCGTGGAAGCTGATGCCGAACAATAAAGATACGGTCTATGTCGAATTTGAGAACGGCAAGGTAACAAAAATCGTCAGGGGAAAATAAGGGGGAATTATGATATGTGAAAAGTGCGCAAATGAAATTGAAACCACCCTTTGCCCGATCTGTGGAAACACCGTGGCCAAGTTTGGTCCTTACTGCTATGGGTGCGGTGCAATACTCGAAAGGGTTGCTGAAAAGAGGGAAGAAGACGACGAACTTGATCTCTCGGCAAGGATACTCTGCAGCGATGATTCATGCATCGGTGTTGTGAATGAACAAGGGATTTGCAAGGTATGTGGAAAACCATATACACCGGAATCTCAGGCATAGTTCTCCTGTTCCTTGTCTCTTCCTGCGCCTCATTCGCAACATATTCAGCATATTCCCGGTACATGTTCGAAGGAAAAGGTCTTTTCAAGGATCAGGAGTACGCAAAGGCGCAGCAACTTTTTCAGAAGGCAGTGGAAACCAGGAGGGATGGCCCTGCCCTCACATACCTTGCCATCACCTGCTACAAAACGGGCAATCTTGATAAGGCTGAATATCTGATAAGGGAAGCAGAAAATCTGGATCCTTATAATTATTTTCATTTACGCACCAAAGGCTATAAAGCCCTTATTCTCCTGAAAAAAGATAAGCAAGAAGGCATGGCGGCTTTGAAAGAGTATATAGATTATTACAGGCAGAGAGCCCCCCTCATGACAATAGACGACGTTGACCGGATGTGGAGGAGTAGAACGATCGATATGGACTCACTTGAAACATTAATCGAAGAACAGGTATCATGGCGGGAAAACGATGTGGAGCAGTTTTATTCGACAGGCACCGGCTTTTATGACAGACCGCCTTGGCCGGGAGGATTCTTCCGATGAGTCTTTTTGACAAGATAAAAAATGGTTTAGCCAGAACAAGGGATCAGTTACGGACACGGATAGAATGGGTTGTAAAGGGCAAGCCCATAGACGAGGACGCCTTTGAGGGCATTGAAGAGGCGCTGATACTGGCCGATGCCGGATTCGAGACCACAGAGATTCTTGTCGCGTCCCTGAAAGAGAAGTGGAAGAGAGGCCAGATTAAAACCACGGAAGATATTCAAACCTCCATGATAGAAGAGGTCGAAAAACTCCTCCTGCCCATAGAGAGGCATATCCCCACAGACTCAAAAAAACCCTTTGTGATCCTCACCATCGGGGTAAACGGTGTAGGCAAAACCACCACAATTGCAAAGTTAGCCAACATTTACCGCACTTCGAAAAAGAAGGTTCTCCTTGGCGCATGCGATACCTTCAGGGCAGCAGCAGTAGAACAGCTTGAGGTCTGGGCAAAAAGACTCGATATGGATGTCATCAAGCATACGGAAGGTTCAGACCCTGCCGCAGTCGCCTATGATGCCACTAAGGCTGCCAAAGCAAGGGGTATTGATGTATTGATACTTGATACTGCCGGCAGGCTCCATACAAAAGTAAATCTCATGGAAGAGATGAAGAAAATAAAAAGGGTGATCACCAAGGAAGTGGAAGGCGCCCCCCATGAGATACTGCTCATTATTGATGCCACAAATGGACAGAACACCATATCCCAGGTAAAAACATTCCACGAGGCCCTCAATATTACGGGAATAGTGGTGACCAAGCTGGACGGGACCGCAAAGGGAGGTTTTATCCTGCCTATTGCCCATCTCTTGAAGATACCCATCAGATATATCGGTGTAGGAGAGAAGATGGACGATCTCATTCCCTTTTCTGCAAGGGACTTTTCCCGGGCCCTTTTCGGGGATAAACCGGAGACCTGAATAATTCTACTGAAAAGTTATTGCTTCAATGATGTATTGACACCGCAATACAAGCCTTTTCAGTTTTTGCAACTCTATCCCTGACCCAGTGGAATCGGTGCCTTGCCCGTTCCGCTCAGTATTCGATTCCCTTGCGAGCTACGGTCCCGCTCCGATAGGGATGTTTCACTTCCATCATTTCTGTGACAAGGTCCGCCATCTCCAAAATCCGAGGGTGCGCGTCTCTCCCGGTCAGAATTGCGTGGACTCCATATGGGCGCTTTTGCAGCGCTACAACCACATCGTCCGCCGAGAGCAGGCCATAGGCAATAGCGTTGTTCACCTCATCAAGTATGACCATATCGTGGTCGCCCGAAGAAAGCGCTTCTTTGCACACCTTCCATGCCCCCTCCGCGCACAGTAGGTCTTTGGGGTCAGGGTCTTCGGGATTCACGTGGATAAATCCCTCCCCGAGGGGCCGGATACTCAGGTGCGGAGCCAGCTTCATTGCTGTATCTAACTCGCCGTACTTCCAGGAACCCTTGAGGAACTGCAGCATGGCCACCTTCAGTCCCTGACCAGCGGCTCTCATAGCCATTCCCAAGGCACACGTTGTCTTGCCTTTTCCATTACCGGTTAAAACGATTATATATCCTTTTTGTTCCTTCATTTCATCCTCTCTATATGATTTTTTGTTGCTTTCGCTCCTTAGAGTGGTGATTGTCATAAAACTTGGCGATATGTGAATCTTCTTAAAGCGTGTGAGATAGCCTGTTTCCTCACCATAATAATATTTTCCCAGTCAGTACTTCGAGGCACGCTGAGGGGGGAGGTGTAGCCGGGTCTCGCGGATGCCATATATACCACGCCTTCAGTTATTTAGTCGGTAACCCAGGCGCCAAGACGCCCGGCAGCCATGTCGCTATCTGAGGAAATATGAATAGTAGCGCAGCTGCAACCACCAAGCTAATCAGAAAGGGGTAGACCCCAGCGTAAATGACCCCGAAAGGCGTCTTGGTGATCTGTTTCACAACGAAGACGTTGATGGCCACAGGCGGAACAACCACACCCACCATGACGGTAATGCCAGTCATAATTCCGAACCAGAGAGGGTTGTATCCGAGCCTCTCGATGGCCGGGTAAAAGATCGGTGTCGCAAGGATCATAAATGCGAGATCGTCGATAAAAGAACCGCCTATAAGGTATACAATACCGATGAGAATCATGACAATACAGGGTGCAAGGGGCAGGCTGGCAATCCAGTCCGCTGCGACCATGGGAATCTTTGTGACGGCGATGAAGTGGCCGAGCACTGTGGAGCCGGCAATGAGCGTGAGAATCATGCAAGTCGTTGTCACAGATTCACCGATGGATTTCAAAAGCCCTCTGAAATTGAGATCTCTCTTCCCGATAGTAAGGATCAGGACAAGAAAGGTGCCGATGCTCCCCGCCTCTGTTGGAGTAAAGAAGCCTTGAAGAATGCCTCCAATTACGAGGGCGAAAATGATGACGACCCATATGACCTCAGGGAGAGATCTAAACCGCTCTGCCCAAGTAAATTTGGGGCTTCTCGGGGCATTATCCGGATATATCTTGCACCAGGCATAGATGATAATGACGAAGAAGAAGGCTATGAGTAGACCGGGAAATATGCCTGAAAGAAAAAGTCTACCTATAGACTGATCAGTAATTATACCGAAGATGATAAGGAAAACACTCGGCGGAAGCAGAACACCCAAGGTTCCTACCGAGGCCACAATGCCTGTTGAGAGTTTTCTTGTATACCCGTACCGGTCCATCTCGGGCACTGCCACGCTGGCAAAGGTAGCTGCCGTAGCCGTAGAAGACCCGCAGATAGACTTGAATGCCGTTGCCCCTGCCACTGTCGCAATGGCAAGCCCGCCAGGGATATGGCCAATAAATTTGTGGGCCGCACCAAAGAGCCTTTTCGCAATTCCCGAGATGAAAGCCACCTGACCCATCAGAAGGAAAAGTGGAATGACTGTGAATCCATAGGTGTTGAGCACGTCAAAAACGTCCTTGGCTATGAGGTTTAATGCAGCCTGCCAAGATATAAGGTAACCAAATCCCAGGAACCCAATCAATATCATTGCAAACCCCAACTCTATGCCTGTAAGAAACAGTAACAGTATTATTGCCAGCCCTATTATGCCTATTGTGATCTCATTCATATTCTCCCCCAATAACCTTGATAATGTCACCTATCAACACCAAGCACTCAATGAAGCAGCATACACCGATGCCGTAGGCAATAGGATAAAAGGGAACCTGACGGGTAAGGGTGACCTCGCCGGACCTGAAGAGCCCAGCGGCATAGAGAAATAGATTGTATCCTATCAGAATAAATACCAGGATGCTCAGCAGCCTTGTGGCGATATTAAAAAAAGCCTGTCCGCTGCGCGGCAACCTCCGAACAAGGAAGTCTACAAAGATGTGGCCCCTAAGCCATGAGGTGATAGGTAAGGCAAAACCTATAGCGATAGCCCCACCAAGGCCAACCAATTCGAAGGTTCCTACTATGGGGCGTCCGAAAAGTCTCAGCCCAACATCTGCTACCGTAAGAAGCATAATAAAAAACAGTGCGATTCCAGCGATCTACTGCATGGACTTACTCAGTTTCTCCACGATCCTAAAAAATACCATCATGATTCCTCCCGTTAGGTGTTATAAGCAGACGATTGCTACCCGAAGGTTTGCAACGCCTCATCATGTCGCGCCTCAAGAACAAACAACGGAGGAGCCATCTATGCCCCTCCGTTGTTTGCACGACCTGTTATTTCTGGTTCTTCTTGAGGTAGTCGAGGCAGAACTTTAAAGCCTCGTCCCCTGGAAGGCCCTTAGTCTTCATTTCCTTCACATAGCTGTCAAGAAGAGGTCTTGCCGCCGCTGCCCAGCGGGCATCCTCTTCCTTGGAGAGATATATAACCTTGTTGCCTCTCTTCTTCGTGAACTCAAGACCCTCCTTGTCGATCTCATCCCAAAGATTTGCTTGCTTTACGATCCATTCCTGGCTGACTTCCTCAAAGATGTTCTGGACATCCGGGGGAAGAGAATTCCACTTAGCTTTGTTCATTACCACGAAAAAACCCGATGAATATGCTGCACCATAATCGGCGGTACTGTAGTTGATAACTTCGCCCCATCTGAAACCCTTAAGAGCCTCGAAAGGGGCCATGGAGCCATCTACAATGCCGGTCCGAAGCGCATCATAGGTTTCCGGCATGGTGGTTCCCACAGGTGTCGCCCCGAGCGCCGAGACAATCTTCGATGCAAGGCCCGTAGCCCTGAGTTTCAGGCCTTTCATGTCTTCGAGTTTGGTTACAGGCTTTTTTGCATGAACGATGCCGGGACCATGGGCGTGAAGGTAAATGACTTTTACCTCATCCAGTTCCTTTGGTTTGAACTTCGCATAAAAGGCATTTATCATCCCCGTAGCCGTAGCACCGCTTTTGCAACCCAGAGGTAAGTCGATAACTTCCATGAGAGGAAATTTCCCTCTCGTATATGAGAAAACGCTGAATCCGATATCGGCAATTCCCTTTACCACGTTGTCATATGTCTGTGCCGCCGGGGTAAGAGTGCCGCCGGGGAAATGCGCGACTTTCACTCTGCCGTTTGTTCGTTTCCCCACTTCTTTACACCATTGATCAATAAGAATGCTGTTCTTGTGTAGCGCCGGAAAAAAGTTCGAATAGTTGAGACTGATCACTTTCTCCGCTGACGATGCGACTGGGGCCAGCGCAAGGCAGATAGTAAAAGCGAAAAACACCAGAGCAATTCTTACAGCCATTTTACTTTCCATAAACCCTCCTCTTAGTATGTTTTGATGCCATGCCGAAGGCAGCAACATCTCTTCACCTCCCTTTGAAAACGGAGTCCCGCTTCTCGAGGAACGCCCGTTTGCCTTCAATGCTGTCTTCCGTTTTGGTCAGATCAACCATCACTTCATAGCTGTATTCGAAGCCGCTGAGAGTCCTATTTATACTCTCCTTTACGGCCTTCACCGACAACGGTGCGGATTTTTTTATCTTCAGGGCCATCTCAAAAGCCGTTTCCATGAGCTGAGCCGCAGGCACGACCCTGTTTATGAGATGGAGGTTGAGCGCTTCTTCAGCCGATATCCAATCACCGGTCATAAGTAACTCCTTCGCCTTTGCACGGCCTATCTCCTCGGCAAGTCGTATCAGGGCATAGGGACAGGCTATTCCAAGCCTGGCACCGGGAAAGGAGAACCTGGCAGTATCGGACGCCACTATGATGTCACACATAAGCACAAAATCAGCCCCTGCACCGGCGGCAACCCCGTTCACTGCAGCGATGACAGGTTTTTCAAAAAAGATAAAAGGTGGTCTCTTCAGTCTCTCCAGATCCTTCCTCGTACCTGTCGGATCGGCGCCGAAGACATTCACGTCCTGGCCCGCACAGAATGCTTTGCCCGCCCCGGTCAGTATGACAACCCCGACTTCATCCTGGTTCCTCAGGAAATCGAGTGCCTCTTCAAGCTCCCTTCCCATTTCAGCCGTCACGGTATTTAACTTGTCGGGCCGGTTTAAGGTCAGTACAGCTATGGCATCTGTCACATCAAGGCGCACAGTGTTAAAAACGGTATCCATATTAACACTCCTTCCACTCCTTCACTGTTTCATTTGCAGCATTAATTCCGGCAATACAACTCAAGCCGATGGAATTGCGGAAATTTACTCCAACATGAGCAAAGGGATCAGGCTGCGTATGTCGTTTATGGTTTCAAGGTGTTCCACGGCGTCCATGATCCGGTCTATGTTCTCTTCCGGTAGGGGTTTGGCCGCAAATCCGACGCAATCCCGAAATCGCTGCAGATGTTCCTCTTTGGTAAGGAAGTTGCCCGGGAAACCGGGAGCTATATCCATTTTTCTCATGTGTTCCTTTCCGTCCTTTGTCACAACACACATATCCAGAGCGGTGTGTCCCCGTACATCCATGGCGGTATCTGAAATAACCTCAATCTTTTCGACAAGCGCTAAGATCTGGGGATTTGTGATAGCATCTTCCTCGAAGTGGGCCAACCTTGACCCTTTACGAACCAGAGCATTCGCCACACAGTAACGGATGCTGAACTGAGCGTTTACTTTGGGATTATTGCCGACATGAAAAGGATGACCCACCAGTTTGTAAATATAAGGCGGAACCGTAATGTCCACATGCCCTACATCATCTGCCTGAAAGCCTTCTTCGGCCATCAGGTTCAGGATTACCTCCGTACTTCCTTGAGTAGCCCCGCAGCTTGGATATTTCTTGAAAACGAGTTTCCCGACCTGATATTCGGTACCCAGCCCTGAGACTACTTTCTCGGCTGCTACCCGGTCCCTGCCGAAAAGGTGAAAATAGCCATACACGCCTTCGAGGAAGTTAGCCGGTCCTGTTATACCTCGTCTGGCAAGTCTGGCACATGTAAGTCCGGTTTCTGCCACCCACCCCTCTATCACCCTCACTGCCAGAGATCCATCAACGTTAGCCTGAAAGCTGCCCCCACACCTGTTAAAGGCAAGGGCCAGGGCATTCCAGGTCTCTTTTTCGGAAAGACGGAGTATTTTTGCAGCAGCCGCTGTTGAAGCAAAGGGGACACATACACCCGTCGGATCAAACCCGTCGTATTGGGACTCTCCAAGATTCAACCTTATAGCTACTTCCGTTCCCACCGTAACTGCAGCCAGGAAATCCGCCCCGGTGCAACCACCTGTCAGTTCCGCTGAAGCGAGCGCAGCGGATATCGTGGCTGAACCTATGTGGGCACCAGGGATAAGGGCGTCACAGAAGTCAAGGGCTCTCGCCATTACGCCATTTGCGAAGGCCGCCTGCCCCGCCGGCACCTTGCCTCCATGGATAAGGATCGATGCCTCTGCTCTACCTCCGAGCTCCTTTTCCAGTTCAACAATGGTCTCGCAACCCTCTGCCGAGGCCCCCGCGATTGTCGTACCGAGGACTGCAAGCACCTGATTTTTGATCAGCTTCAGTGCCATATCCGGCACATCACCGAAGGTAGTGCGGTACACGTAGTCGACCAGTCTTCCTTCCGTTTCCATCATCTAACCTCCTCGTCTTTCTGTTTCATCGTTACCCGTTATTGGGTCTGCTATAAAGCTGCCTAAGTTTCGGTTTTTCTATTTTTCCTGCCGGATTCCTGGGAACTTCCGCGAAGATCATCAGACGGGGACGCTTGTAGCGCGGGAGCTGCTGTTCGCAGAAAAGCTTCATTTCCTCTTCGTCCAATATCTCTCCCTGTCTTGCCTGAATCACCGCAGTAACCAGTTCGCCCAACCGATCATCCGGTATACCGATTACGGCCACATCCGCTACCTTGTGGTGCTTCCTGATAACATCCTCAATCTCTACAGGGTATACATTTTCACCACCAGTGATAACCAGGTCCTTCTTCCGGTCCACAAGGTAAATGAAGCTTTCTTCATCGATCCTGCCAAGGTCCCCCGTATAGAGCCAGCCATCCTGTATCACCTTGGCTGTCAGTTCCGGATTCCTGTAGTATTCCTTCATGACCCCGGCCCCTTTCAGGATGACTTCGCCTACGTCTCCCCGCTTTACGTCTTGCCCGTTTTCGTCAACGATTCTCACATCCCACAGGATGTTAGGCTTCCCGATGGCGCCTATCTTTCTCTCATTTTCGACCCCGAGGTGGACCACACCCGGCCCCGCTGTCTCACTGAGGCCATAGACTGTGTCATACCCTACATTCGGGAAATACTCTTTCAGCCTCTGGACCAGGCTCGGAGGTACAGGCTGCGCACCCATGAAGATCTTTCTCAGGCATCCCAGATCATAGTCCTTTATGTCTATTTCTTTTCTGTCCAGCGCCTGGAGGAGGTCGCCTGCCCACGGAACCAGTAAGAACACTACCGATAGCCTCTCTCGGGCTATCGCTTCTATTATAAATTTAGGACTTATCTGTTCGGTCAGGAGCACAGATGATGCACCGCCCACCACAGCGCCCAGTAGATGACCGATGGCCAGGTGATACAGGGGGGGCATCATGAGAAAACGGTCGCGATCATTAAAACCGTGATTCGTTGCTTCCGTAACAGCTATGCACATCTGGCTTTTCGCCTTGAGCAGCACAGGCTTGGGGGCTCCTGTAGTGCCGGAAGTGAAATAGAGTGCGCACTCGTCTTCATCCTCAATCTTCGTCTTCAGAGATAATGGGGACCCTCGCGTTATGAAACTTTCCAAAGACTCCACGCCATTCCTATCCTCCGGGGTAATGACGCTATAGAAACTCACTGTAGGCAGGTCCTCCTGAATACCCGCAATCCTTTCGGCATACTCGCCGTCAAAAATGAATGCCGATGGCTCGGCTACCCGGGCACAGTATCTGATATCATCGTCGGTGAACCTGAAGTTGAGAGGGACTGCCCATACCCCTGCTTTAAGTATTCCAAAGAAGGCTTCAAGCCACTGGATGGAGTTCTTGCCCATGAGAAAGATCTTCTCGCCTTTTTGAATGCCCTTGAGTTGGAGACTATTGGCAAGTCTGTTTGTTCTTTCATCGAACTGAGCCCAGGATACCTGATCTCTTGTTCCTGAGACGGGTCTCACCTCGACAAAGGCTGCGTCATCAGGTTTGTTCCTGGCCCATTTGGCCACTATATCCATAATATTCATCGTTACACCTCCCGTTATTTTTAGACAACAGTAAAGACTGAAACTACAATTTGCTTTGATTCGCCACGGACCCGCTGATACGTGGCAGATAATGTGACGGTCAGCCTTTTACTTCTGAGCCACAAGATATTCCTGCAGATCTGGTTTTCGGTTAACCTCATCACCGATAAAACAAAGCTTTGCCGACAGCAACTCGTCACATGCCGAATAGGGATCTTTAGTTCCCTCCGTGACACAATCCAGATAAATTTTGAATTCAGGGCTACTAGTTATATGATCCAATGCCTCCTGAAAGAGCCTACACTTGATCATATCTATCAGTTCGTCACGGGCCACAGCCTGTTTTCGGTGAATTACCGTTTCATGGGACAATGTCTTTCTACTCTTCCTATGCTTCTCAATCTCATCAAGCAGTTCAGCTATCCCCCTGTTACTGGCAGCTTCTGCCATGAGAATCGGCGGCTCCCAGCCTTCCCCGGTAAGCTTCTTTCTCGCGATATCGAATAGGGCACGGAGGTCATGGAGAGTCTTTTCCGCATCGGGTCGATCTGACTTGTTAATGACAAATATGTCGCCCACTTCGAAGATTCCGGCCTTGATCGCCTGGATATGGTCTCCCATGCCCGGTACCACCACGATCACCGTGGTATCGGCGCTCCTGGCAATATCGACCTCATCCTGACCAACCCCTACCGTCTCAACGATGATGTAGTCTTTTCCCATGGCATCCAATACGTCGATGGCAGAGCGGGTGGACTGGGTAAGCCCTCCGAACTGGCCCCGCGTTGCCAGGGACCGGATGAAGACCCCATCGTCGAGACTGTGCCGTTGCATACGGATACGGTCCCCCAGTATGGCCCCTCCGCTGAACGGACTGGTGGGGTCTATGGCAAGGACTCCCACGGTTTTTCCACTTCTTCTTAACCCATGGATCATCTGATCCACTAACGTGCTTTTACCGACCCCGGGCGATCCGGTGATTCCGATTACATAGGCCTTTCCCGTGTGCCTGTGTATGGCCTTAAGTATTTCTCTCGTACCTGGAATGCCGTCGTCTATATCTCTTATCAGTCTTGCGGCAGTCCTCCTGTCGCCGTTAAGAATTTTTTGCACAGTCATGCTGATCATGACTCATCCCCTCGCGCAGGAAACGATGTACTCTATAATCGATTCTGAAGTAGACTGGGGAGGAAATATCTTCGATACCCCTCTCTTGATCAACGCCTCGGCTTCCCCTTTCGGAATAGTACCCCCGCAGATCAGGGGAACGTCCACCAGATCGTTCTTCTTCATCAGGTCTATCAGCAGACCTATCTGTCCGTAGTTTGAGGCGTGGCTGCTTATACCGATTACATCCACACTCTCATCAATGGCTGCTCTCACTATCATCTCCGGCGTTTGATAGATTCCGAGATATACCACTTCCATTCCCGCATCCATGAGAAACCTCGATACTATTTGCGCACCGGTGAAGTGCCCGTCCAGACCTATGACAGAGACAAGAACTTTGATTTTTCGTCCATTATTCATATATTCCTCCTCTCTAAAATATCCTGCCTGCCATTACAGAGCAAAAGGGCATTCGATCATTTCCAGCGGATCATAATGATAGCCGTTGGCCATCCTGATGACTCCCGTTATCTCTCCGGCAGTGCCATACGCCTTGACCGCTTCGATAATTGAAGGCATCAAGTTGAAATTACGACCCTTTTTTGCATCGTCATAGACCCGGGCAATTGCCTCTTTCAGGAGAGGTATATTCCTTTTCCTTTTCCAATTCTCCATCCGTTCTGCGATTTCTTCAGAATCGGATGCCACCACGGACTCTATGGGGATCTCGTCATCCTCCTCAGGAGGTATTGCCAGCTCATTTACCCCTACAACCAGGCGTTCGCCTGATTCTATTTCCTTTTGCCTCTTCCTTGCAGACTCCTCCATCATGTTGTGGATGTAGCCCTTCTTCACGGCGGCGGTCATCCCTCCCTGGTCTTCTATCTGTTTCAGGATCTTGTATGCCTCTTCCTCGATCCGGCTGGTGAGATACTCGACGAAATAAGAGCCTGCGAGAGGGTCGGTTACATCCGTAACCCCGGTTTCGTCGGAAACAATGTGTTGGGTATTGAGGGACATTCTCGCAGCGAAGGCAGAGGGCTCTGCGTGGGCATTGTCGAGACATGCGTTGTCTATGGCAGTACAGCCGGCAATGGCTCCCGCAAGGGTCTGTATGGCGCATCGGGCGATGTTGTTGAGAGGCTGCTGATAGGTCATTGTCCGTCCCGATGTGTGTACGGATATGAGGAGTTGGCACGCCTTGTCGGTCTTGGCCTTAAAGGTCTCTTTGGCCATTTTCGCGTACATCCTTCGAAGAGCCCGGACCTTGGCTATTTCCTCGAAGAACCGGGAGCCTACACTGACCAGTTCATAGGGAAGAAGGGAGAGATCATCGAAATCGAGGCCCCGCTCGTTTACCAACAGTCCAAGTAGCTCCTTGAGTTGTGCAATCTCCATGGCAAGAGCCTGGGCGTTGTTGCCGCCCGACTCCTGAAAGTGCTGGCTGAGAATGCCGGAACGCATGTGTATCTTGTTTCTCACGATAAACTCCGAAGAATCCATCCAAAGCTTGATGAGGAGATCCAAAGGCATGTGGTCTGTCTGACCGCAGGTGCTGCAGAAAGGATATTCTGTCACACTGCCGTGCACTTCCCTGAAATCCATGCCCCGCTTTTCTGCAAGGGCTACCACATAGGCCAGCCTCATGCAGGACATGGCAGATGAACCCAGCAAGGTAATCGATTGCCCGGTCAATGGAATTCCATCCATAAGCTCTTCAAATTCAAGCAGAGATGCCCCGTGCCACCCCAGGACACCAGCCTCTCTTCTACCCATAGGATGGTCGGCATCTATAGGCATCGCATTGGGCCTGTCGCAAATAACCAGGATGCCCTGTGTCTGACCCATTTCCCTGTACCGCTTGAGCACTTCGTTCGTTCTTTTGGAAGACCCGATCCCTGCGGTCATCCGTCTTGTCCACACCCGATTGCGGTACCCGTTCGGATGATACCCGCGAACATAGGGATATGCGCCCGGATCTCCCACGTCCTTCGTGTAATCCAAATCTGCAATGTCTTCAGGGGTGTATACAGGCTTAATCTCATACCCATAATCCGTCTCTCTTTTCATTTCTTACCTCCATCGCCTGGGAAAGGATCACCTGTCCGCTTCTTATGTCGCCTCCACATCCATTGCAGCGCCACAACAAAAATGGGCGATCATATTGACTGAATGGTCAGGTTAATCTGACTGGTTGGACTATATTACCCGCCCCATTTGCATTTTGTCAAGAAAATAATTTGGGGAAATTATGATGCTAGTGAACCGACTGGTTGTGTAAAGATCGAAAGCAGGCGATTATGTCATCGCAACCACAGCAAATAAAAGCCGCACTGGACTATCCAACCCCTTTAGGTCTGCCGGGGCGAAGGCACCATCACGACAAACACCCCACAAAAAATGCTATATACGGGGACGGCCGATATTCTGGGAAATGGTCTTCTCTGAGGGGGATACTGAAGAAAGCTTGTCCGCTTGTAAGTTGTGCCGGACACCAGAGCGTCACTGACAGAAAATTCCTATCGTTAGTCTTTAGCCTGATTGATTTTCCAAAATGATCCTGTAAAAATATCAAAAATCATCTGCGCAAGATCTTCGCCGCTCATGGCACCCTTCGGGTTGTACCATGAATAGATCCAGTTACACATTCCAAGCAAATTGAACGTCAGGGCTGTCAATCTATCCTTATCAATTTGGCTTTCGCTATAAGATGAGATTGTCTCTGAAATTACCGAGAAGTACTGCTTCTCCTTGGCCTGGATCTTCTTTCGATTAGCCGACGGGAGGTTATGGACTTCATTAAGCAGTGTTTTCGCGAGATACACGTGCTCAGCATAAGTTCTTATGTGTCGAAAAATGATAAGCTTCAGTCTCTCCGCAGGGTCCTCTATCCCCTCCAGGTCTTCCCGTACATTATTCAGTACGGTGTCTATAAACGTGGAGACCGCGAAGTAGAGAATATCGCTCTTGTTACTGAAGTAGTAATACATTGCGCTCTTGCTCATCTTCGCGGACGCCGCTATCTCTTCTCCGCTGGTTTCGACATAGCCTTTTGAACTAAAGAGCTTTGCCGCAGCCGTTGCAATGGATAGAACCTTCTTGTCTGATTTGGGTTGCTCGTTAAATGCACGTTTTGGCGTCACTCCCACTCCTCCAGCAATCGTAAGTTTGTTAATTGTACCGCCGCCTTCATATGATGTCAAGGCAAAGAGCGATTTTCATCACCGTCAAGTCCAAACTTCGTAATGAAGAAAGAATACCGTTAATCACGCTCAATCATGCCATGGCATACCAGTTCGTTCTGCCCCCATTATAGATGTGATGTTTTTGCAAAGTAGACAAATGATAAACCTTCAGCTTGTAAAAATCCAGACAGGATTATACAGACAAAGAGTGAAAATCAGAAATGTATAGACACCGCTGTATATGACACTCATTAGCACTTTAGTAATATTCTTCACCACAAAAACGGGAATGTCTACCGGAGGAATTACAGAGCCGCCAGAAACTATCATGGATACCATAGCCCTTTTCGGGGAGAATCAGGGTACTGCCTGACAATAGGCAACTCGCAAAAAAACCAACCTCCCCTTCGTCCTTAGTCCCCATCAATTACTCGGCTTTTTGACGACCATTGCAACTTCCTTTTCACGGGTGCAAAAACGGGTGTCTCTATCGGGAAACTCCACCCTATTTTCCTCTTGTGAATTGTCTCTCTTTGGTATATGTTGAAAAGACATACTGCGAGGCTGGAGAATCAGGAGAAGTTGGGTCATGGGTGCAGGCCGTTCCGGTCGGGGCCTGTGACTTCCTACGAGGTGATGAGTGGAGAAGAAGCTTTCAAAATTGCCCTTCTACTACGGCTGGATGATTGTTGCGATTGCCTTTCTCTCCATGGGGGTCTGGCTTTCGATGCGGACCACTTTCTCGGTCTTTCTCGTCGCTCTCCTCGATGAATTCCATTGGAGCCTCGCATCCGCGGCAGGAGTGCAGTCTGTCTCTTTCATCGTCTATGTTTTCTCGGCGCCGCTGGTTGGCACGCTGATAGACAGATTCGGAGCGCGAAGAGTCGTTCTTCCCGGAATTGTCATACTCTGTGCAGGCCTTTTCTTCTCCGCTTCCGTGAAAACTCTTTTTCAACTTTATCTCGTCTACGGCGTTGTGGTGGCCTTCGGTGTTACCTTTGTCAGCATCGTTGTCTATTCGACTATCCTTTCTCATTGGTTTCAACTCAAACGGGGTCTTGCGAACGGCATCGCCGTTTCTGGCATGGGGATTGGCACCTTTGCCCTTGTTCCGCTCACTCAGTATCTGATCGACTCCGTCGGATGGCGCTCATCTTTCATGATCCTTGGCGGCATAGTCCTTCTTCTACTCTTCCCTTTGACTGCTATATTCCTGCGTCACAAACCCGCAGAGCTCGGTCTCCAAGTTGATGGCATCGATGGGACTGATGGAAGTAGTGGAGTTATCGCATCAAGGCAACGTAGGGTCGAAGTCGTGGACCCCCAATGGGCAGGGACGGACTGGACACTACGGGGGGGCAGCAAAGGAAAGGAGATTCTGGGCGCTCCTCGCTTATTCTTTTCTCGTTATTATACCGATCTATGTGCTTCTCATACACGGCGTCAAGCTCCTTGTTGACAGAGGTTTAAGCCGGATGGATGCAGCCTTTATGATCGCTCTGGCGGGTATCGCCTCGTCGGTTTTCAAGATATTTTGGGGATGGCCCTCAGATCGCGCCGGACGGGAGATCACCTTCACCATAGGGGCCGTGGCAATGGCTCTCGGTGTCTTGTTTCTCTTGTTCGTGGAGGCGGGCGCTCCCCTTTGGCTCACCTATCTGTTCGTGCTCTTTTTTGGCTGCGGGTGGGGCGTGACGTCAACTACCTTCATGTCGGTGGCTGCTGATCTCTTTGCGGGAAGATCCTTCGGTCTTATCTATGGGATCAATGAGGCCGTCATAGGAATGGGGTCGGCTTTGGGGCCCTGGCTCGGTGGGTTTGTTTTCGACCAGACCGGAAGAGCTATCGGGTCGCACTCCTCATTGCCTTTGGCGCCACCCTCGCTTCCTGCCCTTTCGTCTGGATTGCAGCACCGAGAAAGGTCCGGCGAATCAAGAGACAAACGTTAATGTCCCAGGGACCAGCGTGACATTCTTTCTTCGGATTATGTATGGCAAATTTACCTTATCCCCTTAACCTTTGGGCTTTGTTGTATCATGCCAACTCGCCGGAGACTGAGCCCAGGTGCACACTTGTGGGTGAACAATGAACACCTTTTGGTTCTCGTCAGTTCCCTCATCCAGCCGAACTCATGAGGGTCCGCTTCACAAGGGTCTTCGCAATGGCAACCTTATAGACATTCTGCGGCAATGGCATTGCGCCCTCTAATGCAAGATCCCCTGCCTTTGCCGCTACAGCCTCACTAATGGCCTGACCACGCAAAAACTCCTCTGCTGCTGTTGCCCGAATAGGCTCCGGAGCCACGGCCCCGAGGACAATTGAGGCATCTTTACAGATCCCATCCCTGACCGTTAAGACAGTCGCCACACTTACGATCGCGAAATCTATGGGCTTTCTCAAGGTGAATTTCTCATAGCTCTGTCGTGCTCCATTGTTCGGCTTCGGGATCTGGACCTCTTTTATAAGTTCATCCCCATGAAGCACATGTGAGCGGATTGCGGTTGCGTTGAAAAAGGTCTCCGCATTAATTGTCCGTTTTGTGGTAACGATCCGGGCATTGAGGGCTACAAGGGCCACGGCAATGTCTGAGGGGGCAACGGCCAGGCATCCGCAGTTAAAGCATCTTTGAGCCTCCTTTTCGATCTCACTCATGCTGAGGCTCGGCGCATCCTCCACATCAACGGCCTTGACTCGCTCTGCTGCGGGCAGCTCATGAACAATAGCCCGAGGTAGATCCTGAAAAACGGAATCATTAAAATCAGCCTCCATTCTCGCCGGCAACTCAGGTGTCCGGCCTCCCCCCAAGGAAAGCTCTATGCCGCGGACAGCATGGCGCGCCGAGGCTATTGCCTGAATAACCGTAGAAGGACCAGTCACAAAATCGCCCCCAGCAAAAAGGCCCTTTTTCAAAGGAGTTGATGGCGTGGTATCCTTCTCTACATTATATGCAGGCAAATTCGAGAGGATCGTCCTGTCCGGTTCTTCGCCAATCGCCTTTACCACCGCATCAAACCGAAGGGTAAACTCTGAACCGGCGATTGGCAGGGGCCGGGGGCGACCCGATGCATCAGGCCCGCCAAGCTCCATCCGGGTACATGTGAGGGATATACCCCCTTCTTCGTCCGAAATCGCTGTGGGAAGTGTAAGAAATTCGAACGCAATTCCTTCCTCCTGCGCCTTTTTTACCTCGACCCTGACTGCCGGCATTTCATGCTCGGTACGCCGGTAGATTACAACGGGTTCAGCCCCAAGGCGCAACAATGTGCGGGCCACATCTATTGCCACATTGCCGCCGCCTATGACAGCTACCTTTTTGCCCGGCACGTCTCTCGACCCGGCATTCACCCGGTTCAAAAAGGCAAGACCTGAAAGTGCGAGAAGTTCGCCCTCTATCCCGAGAGACCTCTCCTGCCAGGCTCCACCCGCCACAAACACAGCGTCGAAACAGTCCGCCAGGTCTTTCATCATAATATCCTTACCAACATTGACCTCAACCTTAAAGACGATGCCCATGCCCTCCAGTGCTTGTATCTGTTTCCTTACTACATCCCTGGGAAGGCGAAATGCCGGAATGCTGTAACGGAGCATTCCTCCCGCTTCAGGCAGCCTCTCATACACGGTGACCTTATGGCCCGCCCTCCTCAGGTAAAAGGCTGCGGCAAGCCCTGCAGGTCCTGAGCCCACTATGGCAACCTTCTTTCCTGTCTCTTTCCCTGTCGGGATATAAAACTCGTCAGGCCTCTCCAGTATATAATCCCCCACCCCACGTTCCACGCACTGAATCGACACCGACGTGTCAAGCTCTTTTCTGTTGCACTCCGGTTCGCAGAATACGGGGCATATCCTGCCTGTGATAGCGGGGATCGGGTTGTAATCGATCAATATGTGTGCTGCTCCCTTGAAATCCCCCTTCCGAACCCGGCTCAGGTAGGCGGGTATATTGGCGCCCGCCGGGCAATGGCTTGCACAGGGGTATTCGATGAGCGGGGCTGCGCCGAAGAGAGAATGATAACGGTTGTCGCCCATTGCGGCACTGCATATGTTGCCCCCTTTACGCAAACAGACAATAGGTCCCCCGATCTGTCTGGGGTACCTGTAGTACCAGCAACGGACATCCTGCGCGAGGTTCCCGCCTATGGTGGCCATATTCCGGATGTGGGGGCTTGCTACGGAATAAGCCGCTTCTGCGAGAAGCGTATACCCTTCCCTTACATCTGCTGACCGGGCAATATCGGCAAGGTTCGTAAGTGCGCCGATCTTTATACCCTTTTTACCTTTCTTGATGTAGTCCATACCCTTCAGGGTCTTTATATTGATCACCGCCTCAGGATAATCAGGGAGGCATTGATCTCTCATCGCGCCAAGGAGGTCGGTGCCCCCTGCATTGACCTTTGCCTTCCCTTCATATGCTGCAAGTAGTCTCGTTGCCTCATTGATTGAGCGCACATTATGATGTATGAAGGGTTTCATTGTTGACCTCCATGGTTGTCACCGGTTAAACCGCTTGAACTGTTTAAACCCGTTTTCCCCAGCGCTTTCAGTATCCTGTCGGGAGTCATCGGATATTCATGCATCCATGTGCCGATTGCATTGGAAACAGCGATAAGCACCGCGGAAGGTCCTGGGGATGTGGATATTTCGCCGACACCTACGGCATGGAAGCGATGGCTGGGAAAGGGTGTTTCAAGGACTACATGGTCTATGACGGGCAATTCGGAAGAGGTCCGCCACTTATAATCGATCATATTGGCATTCACAATATGCCCGGTCCGGTGATCGAGAACCGTCTCTTCGAAGATTGCGCTGTCGATGCCCGCGGAGCCTACGCAACCATTGAGCTGGCCTTCAAGACCCTGGGGGTCGATAATCTGGCCCACATCCGTAGCATTTACCACGCGGACCAAGTCAACCTTCCCTGTCTCCATATCGACCTCAACCTCCACAAAACTCATCATGCAGTTACACATAGTAAAATCGGGCTCAAAACGTCCGTGTCCGAGGATGGTACGGTCGTTCCCCATGGCCCTCCATTTCATGTTCTTCTGGGGATTGTTTTTTACGAACACGACCCCATCAGCAGTATCAAGGCCTTCCGGGGCTACCCCAAGCTTTGGCGCTGCGAATTCAAGAAGCAGGCGCCTTGCGTCCTCAGCAGCGTTGATGACAGCGCTCCCGATGGCGTAAGTTCCTCTGGAACCGACCGGCCCGAATTCGAAAGGCGTCACGAGCGAATCTGCCGGCGTCATAGCAATATTATCAGGTGATATTTGAAGCACCTCGGCAACCATCTTGGCATAGTTGCTCTTCTGGCCGGTCCCGTGTTCCGCCGCGCAGAGAAAAATCGTGGCAGTTGTGTTATAGCCCAGTTGTACGTAAGCCTCGGCCACATCCTCCCCGATATCGGCATTCCCATGGACGCCGACACCAATACCCCGGCGTTTCGTATCATTCACCGAGCTTGGTTTCAGCCAGCCCTTCCATTTCTCTTTCCATCCGAATTTTGCAGCCCCTTCATTCATGGCCTTTGAGAAATCAATGCCCCTGTAGTCATACCATTTGCCGTTGCGCCAGAAATACCCTCCGCCGGGCTTGACAAAATTCTTTCTGAGCACTTCAAAAGGGTCGAGTGCGGCCTTTTCCATGGCCAGGCTTAGAAGAGGTATGAATGAACACTTCAGCTCCTGGCCCCCGAAGCCCCTTGTCGAGCCGGAGGCGTTCCGGTTCGTCGTAACAACGATATTCTTCAGGTCCCAGTTGGGACACTGGGCCATGATCATAAGTTCACCTGAACCTATGGCTACCTGGGCCTGACTGGTGAAGGAATAGTATCCCGTGTCGACATACCAGGTACCCTTGATGGCAGTGAGGGTACCGTCTTTCCTCATACCCACCTTTGCATGAATGCGAGAACCGAGCCTCAAGGTAAAGTTGGCCATGTGTTCCTCTTTCGTAAACATGACCTTTACCGGTTGGCTGGTGGCTTTGCTCAGAAGGATTGCATAGCTTTGCACCTGCCAGCACATGATTTTTGTTCCGAAACCACCGCCGCACTGGGGCCCTATTGTTCTTATCTCGAACTGCCGGTTGAAGACATGAAAGAGGGTCACCTTATCCAGATAGGGGGCTTGGGTGGTGCTCCAGAGAGTGACCTTGTTGGGCTCTTCGAAGATGGCTACTGCCCCGACGGACTCAGGGGGCAGGGCGTTTGTGATGTTCTCGTATCCGAAAGTGCCTTCGGTGACAACATCCGCCTCCTCAAACCCCTTTTCCACATCCCCCATTGCCACGCCCTTCAGACAATCAGGACCATAGATAATGGTCCCGCCGGGCAGTATATTGTCCGGGAATTCATCGTAAACAGCGGGAGCACCTGGCGCCAACGCTGAGTCTATATCAAAAACCGCCGGGAGAACTTCATATTCCACATCAATGAGGTCCAGGGCCTTCTCTGCTATGTCTTCAGTGGTAGCCGCAACAAGGGCCACCGCATCTCCCACATATCTGACCTTCTTGTCGAGAATGCGTACGATCCGGGGCGTTCCTCCCCGATAATTGGGGATATCCTCCCAGGTGAGAACTGCTTTTACTCCGGGGATCGCCTCAGCTTTGCTCTTATCAATGCCCTTGATGAACGCATGAGCATAGGGGCTTCTTTTCACCTTTCCGTGGAGAAGATTCTGGAATTGCAGGTCATCTGTATATTGCGCAACCCCTGTCACGATGTCGTGACCGTCTCTCCGTTTCATTGCCTTGCCTATATATCGGTAGTCATTTCCCATTGTCTACGCCCCCTTTTCAGCGGCGGACAAAACAGCCCTGATGACCTGGTAGTGACTGATACAGCGGCAGAAGTTGCCTGACAGGGCCTCTTTGACCTCGTCCTCAGTGGGTTGCGGGTTTTCGTTGAGCAGGACCTTTGCCGTCATAAGCATACCCGGCGTGCAGAAACCGCACTGAAAAGCCGTATGGTCGATAAATGCCTGCTGAAGGGGGTCCAATTCCCCCGTTTTCTGATCCTTCAAACCTTCTATTGTGGTAACAGACTTACCATCGCACTCAATGGTCAGAATCTTACATGAGAGCACGGCCTTACCGTCCATAATAACAGTACATGCGCCACAGGCGCCGTTGTCACAGGAGATCTTGGTGCCCGTGAGACCGAGAGTCTCCCTGAGGGTGAAGGACAAGGTGTGATGGGGCTCCACTTCACCGGGTCTGCTTCCTATATCGAGTTCGTTAACCTGCCCGTTTACCGTAAGGCTGATGGGCTGGTAAGCGATCTTTTTCTTAGCTGATGGGCTTGCCTTTTTTATTGCCATGACCTTCCTCCATTACATGTACTGTGGTTATTGTCTTCTATTCCTTCAACTACTCACCTCTATCCTCGCGCCCAATTGCCGCGACAAGGCCTTTCCGGCCTCCGCAACAAGAGGCCCGTACTCTCGCGCTGCATCCGCAGAGACAAGGCCCAGGGCTACTATATAACCGATCGGGTATTCACCGGGACCAAGCACAGGCGCAGCCACAGCATTAAGTCCAGGCGCTGTTTCCTCGATATCTTCTGCATACCAGTCTTGCCGGCAACGCTCTACGTCTTCCATGAGTCTGGTACGATCGAATTTTACCGGATCCCCATAAAAATAAAGCTTCTTGTCCTTCAAAAGTATATCCAGCTCAGCTTGGGGAAGAAACGCGGCAATGGCCTTTCCATGACATCCGTAGGTAAGAGGAAAGCGGTGGCCCACACGCATGGTGACAACAATTGCACCATTGCCCTCATGTTTGGAGGCAACAAATACATTCTTGTCTGCTATCAATCCAAGGGCTGCTGTGGTCCCCGCCTTTCTTGCAAGTTCCTTCAGAATCGGTTCTGCCAGCCCCGGGGCACTCAAGTTATCCAGAAACCTCCGGGAGAGACCGATCAGGCCAGGACCGAGGGAGTAGCCCTTTCCCTCAATGTTCCTTTGTACGAGCCCGAATTTTTGGAGAGTCTTGAGGATTGAGAAAGCCTTGCTCTTGTGAATCCCCACTTTGGTGCAAATCTCAATAAGACCAAGGTGGGAAGAGTTTGCTCCTGCAAGGCAGAATAACACCCGTGATGCCTGCTCTACTGCAGGGACAATGTACCTTTCATCTGAACCGTCTTTTGTGTCTTTCATGGTTGGTTCCGTATATAAAACCATAGTTCTTTATATAGGACATATATCATCAACAAAATGGATTTGTCAAGAAATAATCAAACATTCCGTAAACCTTTGCCATCCCTCCCCATGTAATTCCTTTTTTAACATGGGGTCAGTTATCGGCAAGGAACTTATTTTATTGCGAAAGGAGGTTTTTTGTTAAGGGCTAAGTGAAGTAAATGCTTAATGTTATGAAATTCTGAAAATATAGTAAATGCGCTTTACTACTTCACCAAAGATCACCGACATGCCGACATGTGATTTCCACCAGTTATGCCTGTTAAGGCCGCCTTCTACGGGCTTGCAGGAGACCTCTATGCCCTTCTGTGCGCCTGCAATGGTATACACATCACAACTTCTCCTGCTGTGATGCCATGGGGATACGATTATCATGGACCGGTATCCTTTACGTGACAGGGCATCCATCACTGCAAAGGCCGTATTCCATGTAACGGGATCCTTGAGTTCCATAGTAATCCGCTCAACCTGTTTCGGGTCTACGTTTTCGCTTTTGAAATAGAGATCGAGCATCTCATGGTAGTAGCGGGGAAATTCCAGGTCGGTCATAGAGTTAGACTGAGAGGGCACATACTCGACAAAAAACAGTGCCTTGCCCATACCCTGGGTTTTCAATTGAAGGGAAGTCCTCAGTATTGATCCGTGAGGATATTTCCACCCTTCGATTAATATCACATCTGCAGTACGAGTAGTATCTCGTGCGGTGATAAAGGATAAAATACCGCGAGTCCAAATATGGCGACTCAGGAACAAGATAATGAATAAGAGCAGAAAAACCCCCACCTTGCCAAGCCATGTCAACCCCCAGGAGGTTTTACGGCGAATAAAATATTGGTGAGGTTTCATGGTAAAAATGTTACTACACTATGAATCCTGATAGCCAATAAAATAGCAAGGCATTGGTTAATTGAGAAAGCTGAACATCAAGGCAGCAACCGAAGAAGTCCTTGATATTCTCGTGAAATCATAGGAAACTGTGTGATGAATTAATAGAATGAATCACCCAGCATTGGGTTGCGGAACAACTATCTGAAAGCAAGCCTCGGGGCATGGACCAGCGGGGCAATAAATTCCATTAAAGGAAGGTGCATATGAAGAATATAAGGTCATTACTTTCGTGTATAATCCTCTCCACTGTCTGTTCAATAGTCATTATGTGCACTGGATGCGCGGAAAGAGGAAAGACGTTAACAGACGGGGAAAGGGGCGCCCCATTAGCAACCCTGGCTGAGGAGGCATATTTTGGCATAGACCCTGGATATACCACCACAGATGACACCAAACCATTGGGCAATACAAAATGGCAGGTTATAGATATTACCCCTAAACCCCAAAAAGTCTTCCTGTCAAGGACCCTACAGTTTTACTCCAACGGCGATCTTCTGGAGATAACAACATACGGGGACGGCACTGCGAACAAAGAAACATACCAATACGACACGGTAGGAGCCACATTGGCAATCAAAAAACCCGGCAGTACCATAGATGCCCGTTTTAAAATTGATGGAAATCAGATGTTTATGGATACCGGTGAGTACAGCCTGGTGCTCAAGCGGATTAAGCAATAGGTGTCATTTTTATAATAAAAAGGGCAGCGATCCAGGATCGCTGCCCTTTTTATTTTATCTATCCGCTGTTAGCTTCTTCTATGCCCCTTCACGTCCTGCGTCCGAAGGAGCGAAGCGACTGAACGTCCTACGTCCTGCTCTCCTTTCCCCATCCGCTCTCCGCTATTCGCCGCCCTTTACTTTCCTCCACGTGGTGTCAGGATTAAATTCTTTCATCTCTTGGACAGCCTTCCCTGCTTTCTTCCCCAGATTTTTCTCATAGACCGTGCCATCCTGATTTATCATGAAGGTCATAATCCCTGATACCCCATATTGGGCAGGATAGGCTACAAGGGCAAATCCTCCGATCATCTTATTGTCAACCATATAACTGTATGCGCCTTTCGGGGCATTCTTGCCCTGGGCAGTCAGAATCTTATAATAGTAGCCATGGTAAGGTCTCGGGTTATCACCGGGCTTCCTTGCAGTATAGCCCTCCTGTCTTGCTGCGGCAACGAAACTCCCCATGGGACTTGGCTTTTCGCCGGGCCTTGTCTCCCAGTAAAGGCCGTCTTTCTTGCCTGAGTCACTGATAAGCTTCTGGGCATACTCATTGAGTCCGTCGCCGTCGATATCCATCAGGGCATATTCCCGCTGGGCATCCGCATAGGCCATACACGTCTGGATTGCGCTCAGTTCATTCTTGCCGATCCTTCTATTGATAATCTCTTCCCGGCCTTCTTTTGTACTGAAGTACCATGATGTCCCTCTCTTTACAATCGGAACAGGGAAAGGCCAGTCTTCATTTCCGACATAGAGTGCTGCCTTTTTATCCCCTGCCTTCTCCACCCTGTTCTTTTCCTCATAGCGTTTTATCATGTTATTCCGGTCTTCTCTGTCAGCAACTTCATCGCCTGAAAAGATCATATTTTTATCCTGCGGACCAAAAATGGCGATGAGCGCCTTCCGGTCCCCTGTTTTTAAGGCACCTATCATGGCTTTTACCGCATCCTCAGGGGATGCGAACCCCTTCTGCTTTACGGCAGCAGCATACGCAGGGGAGTTAGCAACAGAGAGAATAATGGCGAAACCAATGAGAACCGCCAGGCCAAAACAACATATTGCACGTGGTTTTCTATATTTTCTATATGAATTCATGGGAATCATATGTTTTCCTCCTCAAACAGGTATTTGATAATAGTTCCAGTATGCTTTCTCATCGCCGGTGACCACCGCCCCCGCTGGGGCGACTGAATCCTGAACTTCTGGACGTGCTGCCGCCTGACCTCCCTGCACCCATGCTCTCGCGGCTTGAAGAACCCCGGTCGCTCTGCGCCCTTGCCTGAGAGCCGCTATGGCCCATACCTTCAAAAGCGCCGCCCTGTTTTGACTGCTGAGACATCTGTTGACCCCGTGATTGGGAAGCACCCGGAGAAGCGCCCGGACGTTCCTGTCCTCCTGGATGGCTTCCCGTTTGGGCAATTCCCCCCTTGCCATCCTGAGAATGGCCCCTGTAATCCTGCCGGGCATTTGCATCGCCGCGCGGGGTCTGTCCATATTTCTGGGCCATATTGTTGTTAGCATATGCAACACCCTTTCTGTGGTCCGGGTCATGCTGCCACTGCCCCTGACCGTTACCGCCGATTTTATTGGCATAGTTGTTACGGTTAATATTATTATTGATGGAATTGTTCTGGTTTACATTAACGCTCACATTATTATTGCCGCCACCGCCATGACCCCAGTTGCATGACCCCCATGCATAGCCCCATGCTGCCCCTACCGCAGCGCCTGCGGCAAAGGAGAACGCAGCAGCTCCTACCGCATAACCTGGCGGGTACACTGGAGCCGGCGGGTATGCGGGATAGGGCCAGGCGCCGTAGACCACAACAGGATTGTATGTCGGTACATAGATCACCTGAGGGTTCGCAGGTTCGATAATAATCGTCTTTTCCTGGACTATTACCTTCTGCTCTTTCGTTGTTTTCAGGGTGCCCTGTGCGTGGGCTTTGGCCCTTAAGGACTGCACTGTGTCCATAACAGCACTTTGCTGGGATAAAAACGCATTTCCAAGCTTTTGGGTCCACTCAAGCTTGTCATTCATCATGGTCAGGACAGAAGGGAAATTCACCAGCGACTTCACACTGGGGTCCCAATTCTGTTTTTCCAGGGCTGCAGTCAGCGGATCACCCTTTAGGTTCGGGTTTGTCTTGACCCACCGTGCTGCCTCGACAATCTCGAGGGGATAGGTAGATGCCATAAATATCTGGGCAATCAATGAATCAGGGTATAGTGCAATAGGCGCAACCATCTGATCCAGCTCTTCCTGCTTGAATCCTGGCGCCCCTCCCTGACCTTGCTGGGCAAAAGCCCCAAGGGGTACTGCCATAAGCAGAACGAGCACCCATACCAATGTTCGAATACATATTTGCGTTACCATAAGGCCTCCTCCCTTTCTTTTTTTCCCTCGCTCCATCAAAGGAATACCCCTTATCCGGTGCAAGGGACGCTCTATATTAATCCTTTCCGCTTCCTTCTTCAGTTCCCTGCATGTCCTTTTTCCTTTGAAATATAGACAATCTGAGACGGGAATGCCATTCTGGACCCGCTTGTCTCAACGATCTCCATGATCCTGAACAGGATGCCTTCCTGAATCTCGAGAAATGCTCCATAGTCGCTTTCGAGGATGTAGGCAAAAATATCGATCGCCATAGATGAATCGGCAAATTTGACCAAACGGGCACGGGCCGTTAATGAATCAACCTTCTCGTGTTCGGAGAGGAGTCTTCTTATCTCATCAAGAACACGCATAACCTGTGCGGATGTAGTCTCATAACAGAGACCGATGATATGGTGGAATAAGATTTTATCGCGCCTGGAAAAGTTCTCAAGGCTCATCTGGGCCAGTTGACCATTCGGTATGGAAACGAGGGTACGTTCGTCGGTGCGCATATCGGTTGAGCGGATGCCTATCTTCTCGATAGTGCCCTTGTAGTCGCCAGCCTTGCAGAAATCGCCCACATGTATAGGCTGATCCGAGATAATCATAATCCCGCCAAAAAGGTTTTCCAGGGTTTTCTGGGCAGCAAAGGCAACCGCAATACCCCCTATACCGAGACCAGTAACAGCAGCTGTTATGTTGATGCCGGCAATATAACAGATAATAAGGGCGCCGATAATCACCATGAGCACCTTGGACAGTTTCCTTACAAGGTGAATCATTGAGAGTTTACCTGATGATGCGGCTGCCCATTGCCTCTCTTTCAGCTTCAATATTATGTCAATAAACCGCATGCAAAGCCAGGTCACACCCACAACAGCGAGAGTTGTTGACACATAAGTCCAGAAAAGGCCTGTCAGAATAGAGCTGGAAACTGAGGAGATGCTCCAGAAGGTGAGGGCAAGTATGAGGATACGCATCGGTCCTTTTAATTTCACCACGTACTGGTCTCCCTGAACCTTTGCGATCCGATGCATAATGAGACTGAGAAGGGGAGCAAGGAGACGGGTAACAAGGGTTGCAGCGACAAAGGAGATGGGGATTACACAAAGGATAAGAATCCAATGCCATAAGGGGAACCATAAAAACCATGAATCAACAAGGATATTCGGCAGATAGGATTCCATGGAACGCTTGGCAACCTTATGGGGGACCTCCTGAACCTTTGAGAGGGTTTCAGAAGAAAATAGCCAGACTGGCGGGTCATTTCCGCGCTGGACCAGCTCGAGAAGAATATCAAGGCTACCCGATGGGGTATCTATTGTGCCGACACGCTCTCTTGAAGAGGGAAGGCAATCATCCTGATTGCCTTCCGGTTTATTACTCAGAAGGGCTGGTTTGCCTGCAAAACCCCTGTCCAGCACTGTCAGCAGTTCTTTAACAAGTTTTTGGGCGCTATGACCTGTTTTCTTCGTATCAAGATACTGGAGGGCGCGCTCATATTCCTCCTGTTTTGCTGACTTCATGAAACCAACTACTGTGCCCTGGGGAGTGCTCCGGCCCAAGGGATCGTTGACTGCTTCCTGTTTTTGAGGGAGCTGCTTGTTATGTTTCGATAGAGACAGAGGGGCTGCCTTCCCTACTGTTGGACAAAAGAGGACACCGCAGAGGAGAATTGCAATTACACACCACATTATTCTTCTTTTATTCTTCACATATCCTCCAGCTCCTGAAATATTACCATATTATCCTATGTATTTCTTGACTTTATTATGACCGTGTATTAATAAAAAATTAAGGTCATCGTTGTCAGGCAGTGTGTGGGTCGAGTACTTTTTATATGTGCTTCTATGGAAGGCTCATGAAGTTACTGCAGCTCATAACCGTTAACATATTATTATGACGATAATATCGAAAGTTACATGAAGAACCGGATATAACGTATGGAGACGGGCATAATTAAAACAATCTGTGAGATAGCGAGCCTCGCGAGCCGGGTACCCGGGTGCGGGTGCGGGTGGCAAGAAATTCTGTTCTACGTTCAATGTTCTATGTTCAACGTTGAACCTTGAACCCGGAACTTTGAACATGATGTTATGGAGCAAGGGGGCGACGCGAGCCCCGGAAAGGTTTTTAGACCTCCTTAGCGACTTCTGTCGCGCGAGGGGGTGGCTCCGCGAGCGTTGCTCGTGGAGGGGGCGACGCGAGCCCCGGAAACTGAAGGGAGGCCTTCATGTCTAATAGCAATTACCTGGTACATCCCCTTGGAACCCGTGCCCGGATCCTGCTGACAAGCGTCTTTGGGCCCTATGCCCAGGATGATGTATACGGGAGCCGGAAAATCAACCCCATGGAACTTTATGAAAATCAGGTAACCCGGGTTCAGGGAGGATTTTCCCTCCGCATGTTTCATCGCTCCTTCGGACTGATGATGATTCAGGCTAACCTTAAGGCCCCTTGCACCATCATGGATTTCCCCACCCTCGATGGCTTTATCGAAGAGATTAGCCATAAAACCTACGACATAATCGGTATCAGCGCAATCCTCCCGAATATCGGTAAAGTAAAAAAGATGTGTGAATTAATCCGGGAATATCAACCCAAGGCCACGATTGTAATCGGCGGTCATATCACCAACAAAGAGGGTCTCCATCAGATGATCGATGGAGACCTGATTGTCCGCGGCGAGGGCATCCGGTGGTTTCAGCGCTATCTCGGAGAGGATGACACTGCACCCATTAGGCATCCCATAGCCACTTCCGGGTTTGGCACGAGAATCATGGGCATTGATCTTGGCGGCAGGCAGGGCCGTACTGCAGCTATTCTGATCCCCTCTGTCGGCTGTCCTGTGGGTTGCACCTTTTGCTCAACTTCAGCATTGTTTGGCGGAAAAGGCAAGTTCATCAATTTTTATGAGACAGGTGATGAGCTTTTTGAGGTCATGTGTGAAATTGAAAGCAAACTCAAGGCACGGTCCTTCTTTGTTCTCGATGAAAATTTTCTTTTTCACAGGAAAAGAGCGCTCAGGCTCCTTGAGCTGATGGAAGAGAACAATAAAAGCTGGGCCATTTTCGTCTTCGCCTCTGCACGGGTGGTCCGATCCTACGACATTGATCAACTGGTGAGATTGGGTATCGGTTGGATATGGATGGGCCTTGAAGGAGAAAAGAGCACCTATGATAAGCTAAAAGGGGTCGATACCCATTCCCTCGTAATGCTTCTCCAATCACATGGCATCCGGGTTCTGGGCTCCTCGATCATCGGGCTCGAAAACCATACCCATGAAAACATTGACGGGGTCATTGATTATGCCATCAGTCACGAAACGGTTTTTCACCAGTTTATGCTCTATTTGCCCATTCCTGGAACCCCCCTCTATGAAAAACATGTGCAGGAAGGCACCCTGTTGCCTGAATCAGAATTCCCTTACGCCAACGGCCACGGGCAATACCGTTTCAGCTACCGCCACCCCCACATTAAAGATGGACAGGAAGAACACTATATCGTAGATGCCTTTTTGCGTGATTTTAAAGTCAACGGTCCAAGCCTGCTTCGCCTGATAAGGGTATTGCTCAACGGATGGCAGATGCATAAGAGCCATCCCAGTCCTCGCGTTCAGGACCGTTTTGCCTGGGAGGCATACCCCGTCCGCTCAACATACGCCGGTGCGGTATGGGCTATGAGGAAGTGGTATCAAAAGGATACTCTTATACAAAAAAAGGCTGATACGCTACTGGCGGACATTTATGCCGCCTTTGGATGGAAAACGCGGTTCCTGGCCCCCCTGTTCGGTATTTACATCTATTTTACCCTGAAGAAGGAAGAAGAACGGCGTTTATCTGCCGGCTGGGTATACGAACCGAGCTGCTTCTATGAGAAAAATCCCGAAGAAGCACTCCTTCAAGAGACAGAGGCCGTCAAGGGCTGATATGTCTCGTTTTCGTTTTTTGACGGAATCCAAATGCTATGCTATAATTAAGGATTGGAAGTGTGCCATTTGGATTATCAAGACTTCCTTGCAGGTGGAACATGAAGAAACGTTTTTTTATCACTATTGTTTTTGTTTTGACTATCTGCATGTTTCTGCCTTCTGCAAGCTACAGCCGTGGCGGGGGGTCCAGGGGCGGAGGAGGAAGGTCATCGTCGGGCTATCATGGGGGACAAAGCGGTTATGGTGGCGGCTATCATGGGGGACAAAGCGGTTATGGTGGCGGCTATCATGGGGGACAAAGCGGT
>PNOM01000032.1 GCA_013824835.1 Syntrophus sp. (in: bacteria)
GAGACAAAACTGGGCAGTTAAAAACGCGCTAACGAGTGCGTGCAGCGAATCCGCCGCAGATGCGGCTTCTCGCTGACGCTGGCGTTGGACTAAATAAATGATATTTATGGAATAAATTCAACTACTTAAAGGCATTAACGACAACAGCTATGGGTAAGGCAACCCTTCAAGACATAATGAAAACGGCATATAAGGCATATGAGTCAACCCATCTCCTTCCCCTCTGTGTTCGTAGAGCAGCAGAGGCCCTCATCAAATGCCGTACCGCAGAATTGGGAGGCCACATGCAGGCCTGTCCGGAAGGCCACTACCAGAGACAATGGTACAACTCCTGCCGCCACCGATCCTGCCCCCAGTGCAACTGGATACGGATAGAGCAATGGCTTGAAAAACAAAAGAAGAGAGTCCTTGCCTGCCCCCACTACCATATGATCTTTACCATTCCCCATGAATTGAACGACCTCTGGCTTCAGAACGTAAAGGCCATGACCAATCTTCTCTTTACCTGTGTAAGAGATACGCTCTTCGAGTTCTGTCTCGATAAAAAACATATAGGAGGCAAACCGGGCATCATTGCCACACTCCATACCTGGGGCCAGACCCTTATCCTCCATCCCCATATCCACTGCCTTATTACCGAAGGCGGTCTCCTTGACAGTCTCTGGAGGGAAACACGGCAGAAGGGATATCTTCTTCCAATAGAAGCGGTAATGATGGTATTCCGGGGAAAGTTCCTCGATTATCTCCATAAAGCGATAATAAAAGGAACCATAATCCTTCCCCCCGGGATGACCCTGACCCGGTGGAAAAGCTTGAGATATAAACTCCACAAAAAGAACTGGAGCGTTCACATCAAAGCACGTCATGAAGCCGAGAGTATACTCCTCTATCTTGCCCGGTATATCCGGGGAGGGGCCATATCGAATAGACGGATCATCTCCTTTGCCGACAACCAGGTAGTGTTTTCCTACAAGAACTCAAACAGAACCAAAAAGGAGACCATGCCCCTTACCGCACACGACTTCATTAAGCGGTACCTCCTTCACGTTCCCGCTCCTTTTACCAAAGTGGTCCGCTACTACGGACTCTATGCGCCTTCAGCACACAAGGAACTGACCTTCTGTCGGACCCTGTTCAACCAGGATGTCCTTGAAGAACCTGAATACCTCGATTGGCAGAGCTACTGTGAGAAAAAGGGAGATGATCACCCGGAGAGGTGTCCCGTATGTGGTTCAAGGCTGATACGGATGATGGATATTCCCAGGGTTCCCCGCTTCCATGATAGAGAGGCGATTTCCGATGCAGCGTGATCAGAACCGTGAAAAGACTATGAAAGACCGGGGAGTAATGTCTCAACACCGCCTTTTCTCCCCAACAAAACCGCTAATAACATTGATAAGCCACACTATAAAGGCGGGAAAGGCATGGAAAACACGAGAAATGGGAGAAACCGACCTCATTATGGCCGTTTCTTCTGCGCTGAGGCGCGAATATAATTCCCATAGTATGGGAAGTAAGATAGTCCAACAAATAGATGCAGCAAACAAATCGCCGCATAACTATGACGCTGCCGCTCACGCGGCTATGTTACACGGCAATTTCTTCGCTGATCTAAGCGTTCGGCATATGAATTGATTCACATTGCAGGAGGCATTATGCCAGAAACTATTTACTGGTTTGGATTTAGGCAAACAGTTCCGCGACCACCGGCAAAAGCCGTCCCGTGTGGCCCTTATGATTCAAGGGAGAAAGCAAACAGGGAAAGGGAGAGTTCCAAGGCATGGGACTGCAACGTTTCAACAGTGTTTATTGCCGAGACAAGGGAAGAGGCAGAGAAAAAAGCCGAAGAATTGACCCCATGAAATGCATAGCTGAGTCATTTCCTCAAACCGATTAGTGAGTTGAGAACCAGAGACTATGGAAAACGGAATTAATACAGAGATTGTAAGCCTTGTGGCATTGATCATAGCTTTCACGTCCACGATCATCAATTATCTTGTGTTGCGCTCTCAGCGGGACCCTGAAGTGGTGGTGTACGCCTTGCCTGACGCGCGGCGACCAACAATTATCAACTTGATCATCGAAAACGTCGGCAAAGGTCGGGCTCGTGACATCAGGTTCGAGTCGAGCCGTCCGATTCCTGAAAGAGCTTTTGGCTTTGACAATGCGCCAGTGCCTGGCCCTATGAAAGACGGTCCCTTAGTTCGTGGCATTCCCGCATTCGCTCCGGGTGAAAAAAGAACAATTACATGGGGTCAGTTTGGCGGCCTGCGAAAGGGGCTTGGCGAAGACGTGCTGGACATTACGGCGACCTATAAGGGTTATCCCGCAATGCGGTTTACTCCAAAGTCACATAAGACAACCTCCCGCATCGATATTAAATCCTTCGAAGGGACCGATGCGTCTGACCACAATTGGGACAAGAAAGCAGCGGAGCAACTGGAGCAGATCGCAAAAGCCTTATCAGAGCTTACCGATGTGGTGGCGACATTCAAGCAGACTCATGAAGATGAGCAGAACACCCATGTATAGGGATAGGGTCTACACAGCATCAAGAAAATGACAGTGCATACGAGAAATAACAGGATTGCCGAACCAGTCGCTGCACCGAATCCGCGCGAAGCGCGTCTCGGTGAGCTTTGCGTTCGGCCCCGAAAATATAATTATGATAGTAAGCCAATTCTGTTATAATAGTTGATACTATGAGATTTGAATGGGACCCAAAGAAGGCGGCAACAAACTTAAAGAAACATGGGGTTACGTTTCAAGAGGCCGCCACAGTCTTCGGAGACCCCCTGTCAATTACGTTTTATGACCCTGACCATTATGTGAATGAAGAAAGACAAATGACCTTTGGCCTATCACTGCAGAAACGATTTATTATTGTTTCTCATACGCAACGTAAAGATCGAACAAGAATCATAAATGCGCGTCTGATGGACCGCAAAGAAAGGGTGATCTATGAAGAAGGTTAAAACATCCGATGAACTCCGTCCTGAGTATAAACGGGAAGACCTTGGCGTGGGAGTCCGCGGTAAATACTTTGAAGAGTACTGCAAAGGCACCAACCTTGTGCTCTTAAGCCCTGATGTGGCAAAAGTATTCCCCACCGAAGAAGCGGTCAATGAGGCCCTTCGGTCGCTGATTAGTTTGGCAAAGAAATCAACAGGCCGAACAAGTCGATGAACCGGATCGCGGCGAGATAACGCCACTCCCGGTTATCTTTTTGTTGGCCCCAAGTGATGCAGACATGAACATGTTGCCAAACTGCACACATTGTGATAACTTTATTAATTAAATGAAAAGCATAAACTGGAGCACCGAAAAGAGTGTGGCACTCAAAGCCTCGCGGGGAATATGTTTTGAGGATGTGGTTTTCTTTATTGAGAGGGGTGAAATTTTGGATGACTATTTACATCCGAACCAGAAAGCATATCCCGGACAACGAATCATGGTTATTAGTGTGGCCAATTATGCTTACCTCGTACCTTATGTTGAGAATGCAGAGGAGTTATTTTTGAAGACTATTATCCCGAGCAGGAAGGCCACACAGCGATATCCTGGAGAATAACATGAAGGCTAAGCTCACAAAAGAAGAGAAGGAAATACTTGATAGCTTCGAGAAAGACGAATGGGTTCCGGTCGCTGACCTTTCAAAAAGAAAGAAGGAGTTGGCTGAGTACGCACGAAACACTTTGAGAAAGGACAAAAGGCTGAACATTCGGATTTCTGAAAGAGACCTCATAGAAATACAAAGAAAGGCTGTCAAAGAAGGTTTACCGTATCAGACGTATGTATCAAGCATTATTCACAAGTTCATTAACGGAACGCTGGTTGAAGGAACAGCAAAAGAAGGGCCAACAAGTCGATGAACCGGATCGCGGCTATCTTTGCGTTGGAACCAAAAGAGAGAAAACATAGTGGTCAACTACTATTTCCATAAAGGTATATTGGAGGTATAATTAATATACTATGCAATTTGAATTCGATCCGGAGAAGAACGAAAAAAACAAGGAGAAACACGGGATCGATTTTTATGAGGCACAAGCGCTGTGGGGCGACCCTGACCTAATTGAGATTCCGGCAAAGACAACGGATGAATCCCGGTTCATGGTAGTCGGCAGAGTTATCGGTGTATATTGGTCAGGGGTCATAACGTATCGGGGTGAAAGAATCAGGATATTCTCTGTACGGCGATCCCGCAAAGAGGAGATCGAAACGTATGAAAGCTGAGGAATTTGATAAGAAGTTTGATGAAGGCGAGGACGTTTCCCAATGCCTTGACTTTTCAAAAGCAAGAAGGGCTGTTCAAGGGCAGAAGAGGGTTAATGTCGACTTTCCTTTATGGATGATTCAACTCCTCGATAAAGAAGCAAAACGTTTGGGGGTACCTCGGCAGTCCATCATCAAACTGTGGGTATCAGAACGGCTGAAGAAAGCATCATAAGAAGTTCCAGCGAGTCGCTGAAGCCAATCGGCGTGAAAAGACGCCCGCCTCTGGCTCAACTTTGAGTTGGACGAAAACGAGAGAAAAGAAATGAAAAAAACAGTTTGCATTTGTGTTGCAGGTGTGACACAATAAAGCTATGAAAACTTCAGCTGTCCATGCACGCATTGAACCACAAACAAAAGAAAAGGTGGAAGAGATCCTCCGGAGCCTTGGCCTTACTCCCACAGAGGCCATCCGAATCTTTTACAAGCAAATATCACTCCGTGGCGGGTTGCCTTTTCCGGTTGCGATTCCGAACAAACTTACCGCTTCGACTCTGGAGAAAAGCCGTCGTGGTGAAGACGTTCAGAAATTTGAGTCGTTAGAGGTAATGTTTGATAGCTGGAAGAAATGAAGAAGGTCTCACAGACCAGGCAATTCTCCCGGGATATCAGCCGCATGTGGAAACGGGGGAAAGACTTGGGAAAGCTGCAGGAGATTGTCAAGCTTCTGGCCGAGGAAACTCCACTTCCACCAAATCATAGAGATCATCCACTAATAGGACAATGCCAGCCATCACGTGACTGCCATATTGAGGCCGACTGGATACTGATTTACACGACAGACAAGGATTCGCTCCGTCTTGAACGTACCGGCACACACAGTGACCTTTTTAAGAAATGATATCTTCCAACCAGACGTTGGAGCCGATCGCTTACGCTCCGGCTCAACTTTATGCCACATCAAGAATGAGAGGAATGTATGACTGACACTGATGGGTGTTCTCGTTGCTCTTCTTCTGAGCGCACAGAGTATTTGCGGCACGGCCGAAAACTTGAATACTTTACCATTGGCTGGAATATGGTGGAGGCGAGTGTCGCTATTGGCGCCGGATGGTTTGCCGGCAGCATCGCATTGGTAGGCTTCGGCGTCGATTCTCTTATTGAAAGTCTTTCTGGTTCGGTGCTTCTCTGGAGGCTATTTTCTCCCGCTCACGACGAAAGCCGCGAGAAGATTGCCCTCAAGCTCGTGGGTATTAGCTTTCTTATCCTTGCGGCATACGTCGCCTTCGAAGCCGTCAAGTCCCTCCTTGCTCATGAGCCGCCGCAAACCAGCTTTGTTGGTATCGGTTTGTCTGTCGTATCACTCATCATCATGCCTCTCCTCGCTCGCGCAAAACGCCTGTCGGCCTCAAACCTGGAAAGCCGCGCTATGAAGGCAGACTCCCGACAGACTGATCTTTGTGCCTTCCTTTCGGCCATCCTTCTTGGAGGTCTTGCGCTCAATGCACTTTTTGGCTGGTGGTGGGCTGACCCCGTGGCAGCACTAATCATGGTGCCAATCATCGCACGAGAGGGCTTTGAAGGCTTGCGTGGTGAGGTTTGCGAAGACTGCCATTAAAAAAAGGAGGGTGTATCAAGCCCATGAAGAAGAAAATACCCCAGTTTAAAAACGAAGACGAAGAAAGAGAATTCTGGCAAAACCACGATTCCACCGAATACGTGGACTGGAAAAAGGCAGAGAGACTTACGTTGGCCAACCTCAAGCCTTCCGTGAAGACGATCTCCCTCCGCCTTCCCGAATCCATGCTTGAAGAATTGAAACTGTTGGCCAATAAGCGCGATGTGCCCTACCAGTCCTTGGCTAAGGTGTTCCTATCTGACAGAATCGAGCAGGAACTTGCAGCTAAAGGGCATAACAAATCGTTGCACCGGCTCACCGGTAAATCCAGCTCCCGGTGAGCTTCATGTTATCTAAACAGATAATTATATTTAGGTTTTATAAAAAATGATAGAATGTATCTCAAAGAGGTGAATTATAAATAAATTATTTACTGCAATTGTACACAAAGAAGATAATTTATATGTCGCGGAGTGTCCTGAAGTTGGTACTGCAAGCCAGGGCGCAACCATTGAGAATGCTATCGAGAATTTACAGGAAGCTACTGAAATTTATCTCTAAGAATTTCCCTTATAAAGAAACCCATCATCCTTTCCTTACAACCTTTGAGGTCACAGTTAATGCCTGAACTTCCGATTGTTTCTGGCAAAGAAGCTATAAAATATTCGGAAGTCTGGGCTTCAAAATTGTCAGACAAAAAGGTAGCCATGTACCCGGAACAAAATGTAACCCATGTACCCGGATCATACCCAGGACCACGCTAACAACCGGACACGAAGCACCAGTGGCGATAAGGCATCCTCATCCCGGATACATTATTGACAGTACCCTATTTTCTGCCATACAGCAAGTTACTCTTTGATAAAGCGCCCTCTGAGGGGGAGTATGTCGCTAACGACTATCGACTGCCTCTAATTTTTCCACAAACCATGGAGATTGCAGTATTCCCTGGCCTGTATATTCTCTCCTGTTACGGGAAAGAATGCCTCCGGGCTTCCGCCGGGCACCAGAAACTGCCGACACACCTTGCCGTCTACAATGATCTCAATCCACTCTATATAATGCTTTTCCTCCATGGGATGAGGTACTGCCCCAATTTTTACCTTAATGCCCTCTGCGGTTTTTTCAATCACCGGGACATGCTTCTCAAGAGAGGCATCTACCGTATTTCCCTTCAACAGGGTCATGGGTTGGTTGCAGCATGTCATCGCCCCTTTTCCGCCGTGGAGCACCTCAACGATATTTCCGCAAATATCACACTTATACACCTCATATCTTTCAGCCATTGGTTCCTCCTCTTTAAATTAATTTATGTATGGTGATGCTTATGATCTAAGAGGTAATATAATCTGACAATCTTTATTGTCAAGTCCTACCACCCATAAATATCAATTTTCAATGTAAATGGGCGTAGATTGCCGCGTCGCTACGCTCCTCGCAATGACTGTTTACGATAAAATTGTTGTCATTGCGAACGAAGTGAAGCAATCTCACTTAGTTACAGATTCACCTGGAATTACCGGAAATCCCCATATTTCCATTTATATAGAATGGTTTTTATGATAGCTTATCTTACATGTTTGGCTTAGGTTTTCCTGAAATCATTGTGATCCTGATTGTTGCCCTTCTCGTTGTAGGCCCTTCCAAATTACCGGAGCTTGCAAAGTCTCTCGGCAAGGCCTTTAATCAGTTTAAAAGAATGGCCGATGATGTAAAAGAAACGATCGAGGAAGAGGTCATTAAAGAAGAGCTCGAAAAGGAACAGACAAAAGAAATCACAAAAGAAACTGCTGAAGGCCCAAACCCTATTCCCGGCGAGAAGGAGAGCGGCAAGGAAGAGGCTGCACTGAAAGCAGCGGTAGATGAACTACCCCGCGGCAAACCACGGGACACCAAAAGCGAGACAACAACATGATAACCGTCTCGAAGCAAGCTTCGGGGTATTGACCCGCGGGGCAATAAAAATGACATCAAGGAAAGATGACAGAAGAGAAACTTCCATTTTTCTCACATTTAAAGGAATTAAGGGATAGACTTTTAGTCTGTATTATTGCCCTCGCAATAGCATTCATTTTCACCTATTATTTCAAAGAAAAGGTCTTCGAATTCCTTATGCAGCCTTTTGTAAAGGTAATGCCCGCAAAAAGCTCCTTCATTTTTACCGGTATCACCGAGGCGTTTATTACCTATTTCAAGATCTCCTTTGTAATGGCCATCTTCGCGACAGCCCCTGTAATTCTCTATGAATTCTGGATGTTTGTAGCCCCTGGTCTCTATGAAAAGGAAAAGAAGTACCTCTACCCCTTTATCATCTTAGGCAGCATCTGCTTTCTCAGCGGGGCACTCTTCTGCTATTTCTTTGTAATGCCCGTTATGTACAAATTCTTTATCAGCTACGCCGCAGACTTCATTATACCCATGCCGGACCTGAAGAGCTATATGAATCTCACCCTGAAGACCCTCATTATCTTCGGCCTGATCTTTGAATTACCTCTCGTCGCCTTTTATCTCACAAAGGCCGGGATTATAAACTCAAAGCTGCTCTCCTCCAAGAGACGGTACGCCATACTGGGTATATTTATTCTGAGCGCCATCATCAGTCCCCCGGACCTGTCAAGCCAGTTGCTCATGGCAATACCCATGTGGGGGCTCTATGAACTCAGCATTCTTATAACACGAATTTTCAAGAAAAAGGAGATATTGGAATGAAGGGGCTTAATGTGGTAATCCTCGCCGCAGGCAAAGGCGAGAGAATGATGTCCAAAAAATCGAAAGTCATGCATGAGATCATGGGGAAACCAATGATAGGCCATGCCGTAGAACGGGCCGAGGAGCTTGCACCTGATGCCGTCGTGGTTGTTGTGGGTTACGGGCGGGAAGGGATTGAAGGGTATTTAAAAGATACGGGGGTGCTTTTCTCTCTTCAGGCAGAACAGAAAGGAACCGGTCATGCCCTCCTCACTACAGAGCACCTCCTCAAGGATGGGGATGTGCTTGTACTCTACGGTGATGTACCCCTTATGGAAGGCCCTACCCTCAGGGCATTTCTCGCCTCTTATGAAGAGACGGGGGATATTACCTTTATGGTTACTGATGTGGATAACCCGAAAGGATACGGCCGGGTAATCATGGAGGGAGACATAATCCAAAGGATCGTGGAAGAGAATGATGCCACGGAGGAACAGAAAATGATTTCCACAATCAACACGGGCATCTGCATCATTCCCCGTTCTGCCTTCCCATTTCTGAAGGCGATCACCCCCGATAATAGAAAGGGTGAGTATTATCTGACCGATATATGCACAATCGCCGCAAGGGAAGGAAAATCCGTGCGCGGCTATCGTCACAACAAGGCCCTTGAGGTGCTCGGCATAAACTCCCGGAAAGAGCTATTGCTTGCTAATATGGCCATGAAAGACCGCATACTGGATAACCTGCTGGAAAAGGGGGTGACCCTCCTTGACCGGAACATCTATATCAGTCCATCCGTTGCCATAGGAAAGGATACGGTCATCTCTCCCAACTGCCATATCTCGGGCAAAACCACTATTGGCGAGGGTGTTGTGATCGGTCCCAATTCCATAATAAAAGATTCGATCATCGCGGACAATGTGATTATAAAGGGTTTTGTAAGCATTGAAGGGACCTCCATAGAAACCAACGCAGAAATCGGCCCTTTTTCACGACTGAGACCGGAAACCTTTATCAAGGAAAAGGTAAAGATTGGGAACTTTGTAGAGGTAAAAAAATCGATCTTGAAGGCTGGCGCCAAGGCAAGTCACCTCTCATATATAGGCGATTCCGAGATAGGAAGCAATGTGAACATAGGGGCAGGCACCATTACCTGCAACTATGACGGCACCAAGAAGCATAAAACAATCATAGAGGATAATGCATTTGTGGGAAGCAATACCTCCCTCGTTGCCCCTGTCAGGGTAGGAAAAAACGCGGTCATCGGGGCAGGCTCCACAATCGCCAAGGATGTCCCTGAAGATGCACTCGGGGTGACAAGGGCGCCCCAGAAGAATATTGAGGGCTATTCATCAGCAAGGAGGGAAAAATAATGTGCGGAATAGTAGGATATAAGGGAAAGAACGAGGCCTGCGACCTTCTCATAGATGCATTAAGACGCCTTGAATACAGGGGCTACGATTCAGCAGGCATCGCCATATGGCATAAAGGGAAAATAGAAATAGGACGAAAAAAGGGCAAGGTAAACGAATTAGGGAAAGATGTATGTAATAAGGAAATATTTCAAGGCTCCATGGGGCTTGCCCATACACGATGGGCCACCCACGGGACCCCCTCTGAAAAGAACGCCCATCCCCACAAGGCAGGCGACGTAGTGGTGGTCCATAACGGCATTGTAGAAAACTACATGGACCTCAAGGAAAGGCTCAGGCAGGATGGACATAAATTCCTTTCTGATACAGATACAGAGGTAATCCCCCATCTTATCATGAGTCATATCAACAAAGGCATGGGGTTCGTTGATGCTGTCAGGGCTGCCCTTGCTGAACTGAAGGGTTCCTATGCCATCGGCGCCATAAGGGAAAAAGAACGTATTATGGTTGCGGCAAAAAAGGAGAGTCCCCTTATTGTCGGCATAGGACTGGGAGAGTATTTTATCGCAAGCGATGTGCCTGCAATCCTCAACAGGACCAACAAGGTTATATTCCTCGAAGACAATGATATTGCGGTCTTTAAAGATGGACAGCTTATCCTTATGAATATTGATGGCGAGTCCGTGGACAGGAAGGTACATGAGATCCACTGGAGCGGGGCCATGGCGGAAAAGGGCGGTTATAAGCACTTCATGCTCAAGGAGATCTTTGAACAGCCGAGGGCCATTTCTGAAACCCTCATAGGGCGGATTAAAGAAGAGAAGGGTCAGATCGAATTTGACGAGCTGAAACTCCCTGACCTTAACACAATCACAAAAATATGGATGGTCGCCTGCGGCACCTCCTATCATGCCTGCATGATAGGCAAACAGATGATCGAGGCGAACCTCAGGATACCGGTAGAGACGGATGTTGCCTCTGAATTCAGGTACAGAGACCCCATCATCGACAAAAACCATATACTGATCCTCGTTTCCCAGTCAGGAGAGACCGCGGATACCATCGCTGCCATGAAGGAAGGGAAAAAGAACGGGGCCTACACCCTGTGCATCTGTAATGTACTGGGAAGCACCCTTGCGCGGGATTGTGACGGGGTAATCTTCACCCATGCAGGCCCTGAGATCGGCGTTGCCTCTACCAAGGCCTTTACCACCCAGATATCCATATTCTACCTCCTCATGCTCCATATGGGGAGAAAACTCGGGATCATGAGCGGCGATGAGGTCAGGGACTTTATAGGGGAAATAAAACGAATTCCCCACAAGATCCAGGCCATCCTTGAGCAGTCCTCAGCAATGGAAGAGCTTGCCCGAAGGTATATGGGATATAAGGATTTTCTTTATCTGGGACGAGGCATCAACTATCCCACAGTCCTTGAAGGAGCCCTGAAACTGAAAGAGATATCCTATATCCATGCTGAGGCATACGCAGCAGGAGAAATGAAGCATGGCCCCATTGCCCTCATAGACGAGAACCTTCCCATTGTAATAGTCTCTCCGAGAGACCACACCTACAAGAAAACATGCAGCAATGTTGAAGAGGTGATCACGCGAAGAGGAAAGACCCTGCTCTTTACCGATGACATGGACCATGAAATGGCCTCGAAGGTCGAGGCAATCTTTGCAGTGCCTGAGACAATCTACGAGCTGGAGCCCATACTCGCTATTGTGCCCCTTCAGCTTCTTGCTTACTATATTGCAAATCTTCTGGGGACCGACGTAGACCAGCCAAGGAACCTGGCAAAGAGCGTAACAGTGGAATAGAACTTGCCTTTGAAAAAAATCTTCACAGAAACAGCTATATTGTGGTAAATATTACACGGTAGGTTACAGCAGGGCCGTGGGTTCACTGCAGGACGGCGCACTTAAAGAAAAAAGAGTTATTTTTTCTATTCCTTATGGGGGTACGGTATGAGGGTACATTTCTGGGGCACAAGGGGGTCATTACCCGCCTCGATTTCATCTGAGGCGATCCGGAAGAAAATAGTTACAGTGGTCAAGGCTGCACGCACCCTGAAGGATTACAGTGATGAAGAAATAGAAGAGTTCCTGCAATCGAGTCTCTTGAAAGGCAATCTTCCCTTTTCAGCAATGGGAACCTATGGAAGCAATACATCATGCATTGAAATTGTTGGTGGAAATGAGTTTGTCCTCTGCGATGCGGGAACCGGGATAAGAGACTTCGGCAACCATATTCTCAACACAGCCAGTCAACAAAAGGACGATAGCCCGAAGGTTTTTAACATCTTAATGTCACACCTCCACTGGGATCATATACAGGGTTTCCCGTTTTTCACCCCTGCCTATAAGGCCGGGAACCGTATCAATATTTTCGGTTTTCATGAAGAACTCGAAAAGGCCTTCGTGCACCAGCAGGAGTATCCATTTTTCCCGGTGCCCATGAAGGCTATGGCCGCACAGATCACGTTTACCCTTCTTGAGCCTGAAAAAGAATACGAAATTGCTGGCCTTACCATAAAAACCAAGATGCAGAATCATCCCGGCGCATCCTATGGATACCGCTTCGAGAAAGATGGAAAGAGCATCGTCTACTCAACTGATTCCGAGCATAAAAGTGAGGCTTACAACGACGATTATTCCTTTCTTGATTTCTTAAGAGATGCAGACCTGCTCATTATTGACGCCCAGTATCCTCTTTTTGAAGCAATCTCCACCAAGGAGAACTGGGGCCATTCGAGCAACATCATGGCTGTTGAGCTGAGCGCGCGGGCAAATGCGAAACGCCTGTGCATCTTTCACAACGAACCGAGCTTCAGCGATGAGATGCTTGATGAATTTTTGGAGAATACAAGGAAGTATCTAAGGATTTATTCAGCATTACCGACCCTTCAAATCGACCTTGCCTATGACGGACTTCAGATAGAGGTATAATCCCCAGGACAATACAATGGGCATATTCCGATTCTAAATCAATAGTGTGTTTTATATCAGATGTCATTGCGAGCAAAGCGAAGCAATCTCGTGCCTTAGATTGCCACGTCGCTACGCTCCTCGCAATGACTTGAATTAGAAATGGTATTACACGGACGCCCCTCACAACTGTTCGAGATTTGAAAACAAAAGCTGCCTCATATTTCCTGATAAGCTTTTGAGACCTCAGGTATTTAACATTTTATCAAGAATTTCAAATCCCCAATTACCTACTTCTTTGGTGACTGTTTTTCTTGCTTTGGTGCCGGAGTAGGAGGAATCTTCGGCACCTGAGATTTCTTATCGCTCAGGTCCACCACATTAGGGTTTCCACCGCTTTTAGGCGGCGGGCTCGGCTTATCTACTTTATTTACAAACGGAGCCCAAGCAGGAGTGGCTACCCCGACCAGAAACACTACGCCGATCAACAGCATCAATGATTTTTTCATCCCATTTACCTCCTTAGCCTCTATTTTTAAAATCTTTTAACAATATATTTTATTTTCCTGCTATTTTAATTACTTTGCAAGTAAAATTTATACTGACCGGATGTTTTAACTTGGCGTTGAATGGCGCCTGGTGATATGAATGTTGGGAATGAGCAAAAGATGGTGACAAATACCATACATTCACAGAATAATATGCTTTTTTCCAGATCTCTATGTGTGTATACTGTGTTTACAGAATATTTTATAGGCAGCCGTCACCAGATCTGCCGGGAGGAGAATTAATGAATATATACAAAAAACTCTTCATTATGCTGATATTTCTTGGATCATACGGTATCGCTTTGCATATGCCCCTGATAGAGAAGGCCTGTTATGGCCAAAATACCGGCGGAACAATTCAGTCGACAAAGAAAACAGATACAAAGTCTGCCAGTACCCGCAAAAACAAAAATCCCGTTGACCCCTATGCCAAAGAAATCAAGAAAAGTGGTGATATTGTTGTGGTTTCAAGGTCATTCACCGAGCTTGTTAGAAAGAACAACTCAATTATCTTTTCTAAAGTAGCAGTTCAGCAACGCCTGGATGATACCGGAAAAATAGCAGGCTACGAACTGGTATCAATCGACAGGGGCAGCGCAGCAGAGAAGACAGGTTTAAGATCCCACGACCTCATCACCGGCGTAAATGGAGTTCCGGCGCGGGATTTCAATGCAAACCGTGAGTCACTGGAGGCATGCAACCGATTCGACATCACCCTATTAAGAAAGGGTAAGGAGAAAAACATCATCATCGAAATTCAGCCATCCCAGTAGCAGGCGGCAGGGAATTGACACGGAGACTCGACATGAAAGAGATTTCCTATGTGTTTAATCCGGCATATCTTAAAATATCTTCCCGACTCTACCGCAGGATATGGCCGTTTGTCCTGACCTTGCTTTTATTCGGGATGCTTTTTTATGCGGTTACGCCGACGTTGGTTATGGCTGCCGAGCCCCCCGAATATTTACAGGCCAATATCAACGCACAGGCACACGCTGCAGATCCAACGGGCTGGGTGCTCCCGGGACTAAAAACAATAACTGCCCCCGGTGACGGCAACACCTGGAGCGCTGGCAAGGTCATGGTAAGGGCATTCACAAATCCAAAGTTTTATAATCTTACGAACAAGAAATTTCAGGATCTCTCTGCCGGTGCCTTGTGGGTAACAACGGGCAACGAATTGCCTGCGTGGTACCGCAATCCGGCAAACGGGGTCAATGCGGGAAATATCGCCCTTAAAACAGCTCAATTGCACGGTTTGCCGACCTCAGTGCTTACGCAATATAACGCCGTTGTTGAGATGTGGGTTAACCCTGACAAGGTGATTCGCCCTACCCGTGATCCCAACAGGGGAGCCCAGCCCACAGCACTTCCGACCCAGGATTTTGCAACAAAACCTGCATATATGAGTGATAACGACTATACAAAATTCAAAACATGGTATTCAGGCAATATCACCTCCAGTTACGGCAATACCGATCCCGGCAAGCAGTATCCCTGGACACAGCTTGGTTATACTTATAACTGGGGCAATGATCAAAGCAGCCTGGCATCTGTTGCCGGATTGAGCGAATTTGTCCTGCTCGGCGGATGGACTGGCGTTACCAGCCCTTTGGAAACCTTTGCAGTCTATTCCATACAATCCTATATCTATAAGACCGGAACAGATGGCGATGGGTCCGGCAATTTTAATGTGACAGGAAACGTCGACACCATCTGGGCAGGCACCAAATTTCAGCCGACCGGCAATACGATCATTATCGGGCAAAACGGTGTAGTTTCTGGTGGGGAGGGCATCTATGTATCGTCAGCCGGATATACGGTTACCAATAGCGGCAGCATTTTAGGGCCGACAAATCAAAAGTATTACGGCGACGGCCCTGCCGGAACAAGCATCTACTTCTACGATGGAGGAACCCTTGTCAACAGCGCCTCAGGCGTTATCTCAGGCAACAATATCGCCATAGGCAATCGCCCTGCTGCCGCAGGCGGGGTCACGGTAACCAACTACGGCTATCTATCCGGCAGTCAGTATGCCATGCAAACAGGCACAGCCAACGATTCTCTTATTGTTGAAAGCGGAGGTATTGTTCGAGGCTCTGTCGATCTGGGGACAGGGGCGGACAATATTCTCTTTAAAACCGGCGCCGAGTATCGTACCATTATCGACCGCCAAAATGGCACAGCATCCCTATTGAACGCTGCTAATATTATTGTTCAAAACGGAGCGGCTGTAACGCCGGAGATAGGCAGTACAGGCGTTATCCCATCCGGAGCAGCCTATCGCATTGCTCAGGGAACGGCTGTAACCGGAACATTTGGCACTATCGTTGACAATTACCCGCTTTTTGATTTTTCCCTTTTGTCAACCAACACAGATTTGTCGCTCAAGGTTACGCGTATTCCCTATGCAATCGTTGCCGGGACCGTTGACCCCAAACTGACCGCTTTTGCCGGCATTCTGGATGGAGGCGTTGCTACTGCAAGCGGCGATATGGCATTTTTAATGTCGGAAATTGACCGCCAAAACAGCAACAACAGTGTAGCCGAAGCAGTGCGCCAGCTTTCCCCTGTTGTGCATTCTGCTACGCCAAGCGCCACTTTTGCAACTGATGGGATGCGGTTGAAACAACTTTTAGCGAGAAATAACGTCAACGGGGACGCCAAGGCTTCCGCAAGCCTGATGCCGGTCAGATACGCAGCAGCCTCTCCGACAAATGATGCCGCCCCGATATATAAATCTCCGGGTCAAGGTTTTTGGGAAGGGTTTGTCCTTACCGCAGGCTATAAGGGGAGTCAGGATACAGTTGACAATACACCGGGCTACAAATATGATGCGTGGTCATTCCTGGCAGGATTGGAAAAACGCTTTACCAGTGGGGCTACCACCGGTTTTTCTTTGAGCACTTCCCAAGCCTATATATCCGGCAGAGATATTGGAAGCAGCAAGGCTCGAATCGACGCAATCAGCCCCGCCTTTTTTGCAGGCGCCTCGTTTGACCGTCTCCGTATTAATGTGGTGACTGAGTATAGTTTTAACCAATACCATAGCGACCGTGGAATTGCCTTTGGCAATGTCAACCGCACTGCCAAAAGCGACCACAATGGCAATCAGCTTTCCGGTATGCTCGATATGGGGTACCGGATAAAACTGGCTGAAAGAACTATTCTGGAGCCTGTAGGGGGATTTTATCTGTCTTATCTCGATGAAGACGGTTTCAGAGAAACAGGGGCCGACGCTGCCAATCTGACTGTAGATTCCAGAACCAATTGGGCGTTTATAAGTCATCTTGGTTCAAAATTAAGGCAGGATTTTCGTTATGCAAATATTAATATGAATATTGAACTCGCCGCCTTGTGGCTTCATAATTTCAATCAAGGCAGTGATGTAACGGCACGCCTTTCGTACCTCAGTAACAGCGCATCAATTAGAGGGACTGATTCCGACCGCGATGCCGTTGAGTTGCGTGCCAGGCTGTCTTTGTATAAAGATAGAGGCTTCAATGCTTCGCTCGATTACACATTGATAGTGTCTCCTAATAGTCAGGAAAATAGCGCACAGCTTGGATTCAAGTGGGTGTTTTAACAGAGGCATACCTCGAATTCCTACTCCACTATTGGGCCGCAAGGGAGTTGGGGACTATCACGGAAAACTCTTTCACTTCGGTTGTGGTATTTCACACTCAAGGGCATGTTTGTTCCCCTTTTCGGGGATCTCGGGATAACTTATTACATCAGAGGGACAGGTGGAAGCGCAGAGTCCGCAACTCACGCAGGTATCCTCCTTTATATGGGCGATGGGCTCGCCTGTAGCGACCTGGGGACCAAAGACAGCAATCACCTTTTCCCGTATCTCCATCTCTATGGCCTTCTGTGGACAGGCATCCTTACAGGACCCGCACCCACTGCACCGCTCCTCGTTGACCTGAGGGAGCGCCCTCTCCTCTTCCGCGTCAAGGAGCATCTCGCCAAAGGCGCCGAAAATCTCTCTCTTTTCCCATCTCTCAGACCTCGGATGGCGTATGAATCCTACATGGTATTTCTTCCTTCCCCACCGCGTAGGGTTCCATCTGATCTGAGGCTCGGAACGGTAAAGGGATAGAAACTCGCCATCTTTGAAAAGATGCGCATAATCGTCAAAACTGATTACCCGGTCAGCAGGCAACACAAACTCCCTGCCGGGGCCATTAATGAGGGCTTTACCATCAACAAAAGAGATCGTTTCTCCTTCTTCAAGGTGAATAGCTATAACCCCTTCCCTCCTGGCTTCCTCGTATTCCAACTCGTCATAGGAGGGAGCAACCACATTCCTTGTCACCACGTAGACATTCTTCCCCGCTCGCTTGAGGTCTCTTGCCATGGCAATAAACTTTGATGAGACAAACTCGTAGAAAATCCTCGCTCCAGGATCATCTGTAGCTATGTAAAAGAGGCAGGAATCAAAGGCCCCTTCCGGAGGTGCAATAACAGGCGCTTCTTCCCTGTAGAGCCTTTCATCAACAGGCATGACTTCGGACCCTATATCCCCATTTCGAACAGCCCGCAGACCTGCTCCGAAGCCTGTAAGGATGGAGTCTTTAATATTCATCGGTTCAAGGGCGCCGCCCGAGACATAGATGCCCTCCACATCGGTCTTCAGGGGCTCCTCTTCCTTCACAAACTTATATTCATTCAAGGAAAACCCGAAAAACTTACTGAGGGATTCAAGCATAGGATTGGGCCTCAAGCCGATGGCAAGAACCACGTAATCAAAACGTTCTTCCTTCATCTTGCCTTCTGCAAAATATCGAACATTGACGCCTGTTTCATCCTCGTCGAAATAGCGCGAATTGGCCCTGATAAAGGTCACGCCAGCATCCCTGTATACCTTCTCCAGATAAAATTCCTGACCGAAATACCTGAGGTCATTATAGAAGACCGTAATAGCAGGCTTTGCCCGCTGGAGAGTCCACTTGATCTCCCTCAGGGAATAGGAACAGCATACGGAGGAACAGAGGGGGTACTCTTTTGACCTGGAACCCACACAGAGCACAAAGGCCACCCTGTTAAAATCCGCAGGCAGCTCACCATTTCGCTGGTCTATAATCTGATCGTACTCCAGGCTTGTAAGAACTCTCTTCCCTTTATATTCAACAGGATCATAGGGAGAGAGACCGGTTGCGATAATCACTCTATCTGCAATCAGGGATTGCCCGTCCTCAAGAGTAACATTAAAGCGACCCTCCTTTTTGTCCACAGAGGCAATTTTGCCTTGTTTTATTATAGTCAGTCGGGGATCGTTGACGATCTCGTCCAGGAATGTCTTGAAACCTACCCTGCAATTTGCAATACGAGCCATGAGGCCGCCCGGCTCCTCGGCACATTCGAGAATCGTTACGTCGTGTTTCTTTGCCAGGGCAACTTTTGCGGCTGATATCCCGCTTATACCGCCTCCGATTATCAGTATCTTCATAAGGATTTGTTTTCTCCCATAACGTAAAGTAAAAGATCCGTGAGATAAATAACCTTCCTGCCCTCGGCAAATGTTTTCATTGCCATGTGACAGAAGGGACAGAAGACAACAATGGTCCCTTTGGATTTGGTCAGAATCAGGTTGGAAAGCTTCTCGGTAACCCATTTATTGAGGAAAAGCTGGTTGCCTCCGCAACAACGATCCTTCATCTTCTCACCGTCGATATCGCCGCCGAAGGTGCTTATGGCATCTTCCATGATGTTCTTGTTCTTGATGGCGCTCCCTTCAGGTCTCATGAGCAAACAGCCGTAATAAGGGAAAAAGACCTGGCCCTTGAGGTCATTTTTCTGTTCCATTTTTAAAAGGTTTTCGTTGTTCAAAAGTTCAAGGGGGCTCAGGATATTGAAGGACTTGTCGGAATCAGCGTCTTTCAAATTTTTATAACATGCAGGACAGGGCACAACAATCTCTTTATGGATACCTTCTGCCTTTTTCAGGTTTTCACCGGAAATACTCATCAGTTCATTCCTGTCGCCATATTCCAAAGCGCCGCAGCAGTTCCAGTCAGGTATCTCCGTGAGGTTATGACCGAGTTTTTTGCAAACTTGTCTCACCCCTTGATCAAGTTTCTTCGCTGAACCGGTGAGAGAGCACCCCGGATAATATCCGTATTCCATTATGACCTGCCTTCTTTGGAAGAGCTGCCTTTCTTCAAAGTGTGTGAAGTGCGTATTCTTTTGACTTTATGGGGGAAGTGAAAACCCGCATATTCCATCCATTTCGGCAGAAACTTGATATAACCGCCCATCAGGAGATCAGGGGCTGACATTATTACCACGAAAGGCTCATACACCCTGCCCCAGATGTCGAGGGACTTCTTGAATGCCTTTTCAAAACGTGCCTCTATACCAAGTGATTCCTTGACGGCCCGAACCACCTCGGGTATCCTGATCTGCCATGGACACGCAGAGGCGCACCTGTAGCAGCTCGTACAATAGCGCACAAGAGGATTATCCGCCTTGATTTCTTCGCCCATAAACAACTTCAGGAGGAATTCCTGCGGGTTCATATCAATGTCAAGATCGTTTATCGTGCAGACAGAGGCACACACCTTGCACCCCATGCACACAGAGAAGTCTTCTTGCCGGTGACCGGCCAATTCCATGATATGATCAGTCGTCTGCATTTTTCAATTCTTCCTCGAGAAAGGTAACATAGGGAATAGGTTCATCAAAACTTCTTCCCGACATATAGGAGAACATACCCTGAAGCCGTTCTGATACACCTTTAAAGTATTTCGTCAGAGGGATTCCTTCTGGACAGGCCTCTTCACAAGCCCCGCAACCCACACAGGTCTGAGATACATGGTACATGCGCACAAAGTGGAAAAGTTCCTTTCCCTGGGGCATGGCTATAGACCCTGTCATGAATATCTTATTAAGGAGCGCATCACCCTTGGGGAGATACTCATCTCCGTTAAAAACACAGTCAATGCAGTAGCAGACCGGGCACATATTGCGGCAGTTCTTGCACATGATACACTTTGAGAAATCCTCCGCAAAACGCTTCAGGTCACTCTCAAACTGTTGAATTTTCTCATTTGGAGCAAGGGCCATCTCTGTTGTTGCCTCTTCAGTCTCACCCTCCAGGAGCGAAAGAAAGGACTCACCTTTTTCCGTGTAGGGAATTGCCCACAAAGCCCCTGATTTATCAATCCGGATGCCTGCGTCACCTACCACACCCCTTCTTTCCCGGCACACGCTGCATGCCCACCGCATCTTGGAAGGGTCCTTAAAGTAATCCTTTATCCCCTCAGCATCTGTCGGGAGATCCCCAACCTTTTCTTTTGAGGAGACTGCCCCGAAGCAGTCGACAGAGATAGCAGTGATCTTCTCGCGCTCAATCTGGGTCAACTTGACAAGCTCCCCATAAGCCCTTATCTCACAAGGTCGAAGGAGGAGAACAATGTCCGTCGCTTTGGAGAAGAGCCGTCGAAGATAGAGGGCGCCGTTCGTACTGAACTCGGGATTGAAGAGGGTGAAATGATCAAGACTTTTCTTGAAGATCCGATGTCCGATACCCTTTTCAGTCTTTTCAAATCCCAGGACCAGGTGCTGATCGTCCTCCAGAAACCGGCTGAGAACCGCCTCCAGATTGCCTTCTTTAATTTTCTTTCCGCGCATTTTTTTTATCCTTTATCTCGTTATACATTCCCGTAACCTTCTCCACAAAGCGCCTTGCCTCAGCCGCGCTGACCCAGAAAAGCTTCAGTTTATCTTTCATGCCAAAGACATCAAGCATCTCCTTCAAGGCGGCTATTTTTCTTCTCGTATAGAAATTGCCTTTGATAAAGTGGCAATCCCCGGGATGGCATCCGGCAACAAAGACACCGTCTGCCCCTTCAAAGATCGCTTTGAGCACAAAAGCCGGATCAACCCTGCTCGAACATGGCACCTGGATCAGTTTCACTCCATCAGGGTATTTCAATCTCAAGCTTCCCGCCATCTCAGAAGCCTTGAATGTGCAGAAGGAACATGCAAATCCTATGATTTCCGGTTTTTTTTCAGCCTTCTCTTTGGACATCATTTTTCTCCTTGGTCGCCAGTGGCACGCGGGAGGCGGGACGTGGGACGATGTTCATACCCCTCGCAAAACATCTCTGCCTTTCCCTCCATAGTGTTGAGCATTGCAAAAATATGCTTATATCTTTCATTCAACTCATTACGTACATCTGCAGATAAATAGCCGCGTCTCTCCGCAAACTTAAGCCATATTTGCGTTTGCGCAGCTTCCTGTGCGGCATCGAAAAGCTTATTCGTGAATACAGCGACATATCTCCGTTTTCTCCACCCCTCTGCCAGATTTGTGTAGACCGACCTTGTTGAACGTCTAATCTGGCCGGTCAAAGAATATCTTTCTTCCACCGGAAAAGCCCTGGAAGCCTCAAACACTTGCATGGCCGTATCAAACGCCAGCTTATATACCTCCAGGTCCTGAACACTCTTAGCTAATCTCGTCTTTTTATCCATCTCTGCACCGCCCCTCTCACGTCTTATACTTCCTGTTTTCCATTTCGCTATTTGCTGCCTCTCATCTAATCACTACGCTCCTCACTAACGACTATCGACTAACGACTGCCTTTACATCGCTTCAGTCAACGCGCTTATCTCATCATCGATAATGGAATCAACATATCCTATCAAACCAATTGCAGAGGATGGACATGTGGCATTACAAAGGCCACAACCCATACAAGCCGCTTCCTCCACATGAACCACCCTCTTCTCTTCATCAAACTTTATAGCCTTGGCAACGCAGGCCGTTTCACACATCCTGCACCCGCTGCATCTCTTCGGATCAACAGAGGAGATGAAGGGGTCTACAAAGGCGTATCCCAAGTTCAAAAACCCATAAAGCTTGAGCGCCGATGCCCTGCCGTGATTGATTGACTCTTCCACATCCTTCGGACCGGAGCAGGACCCGGCGATAAGTATCCCCTTTACCGCTGTATCAAAGGGTCGTAACTTGATGTGGGCTTCAAGGAAAAATTTGTCCTTATCAAGGGTAATCTTGAGGAGCGATGCCATCAACTTACTATCCTCCGGGGAAGACATCCCGATAGAAAGGACAGCCATATCGAATTCGCGCTCAAAGGGCTCGCCGAAAAGCGTATCCTCACCCCGTATTAACAGTCCTTTGGGTGTCGGTATAATCTCGGCAATATTACTCCTCGTAAAGAGCACCCCTTTTTCCTGGGTATCCTCGTAGAACTCCTCTCCGCCTTTCGGATGGGCCCTCACGTCCATATAAAAGGATTCTACGTATGAATCCTTGTATTTATCCTTTATCGCGTCCCCCACTCGGAGCGCATTAATACAGCAGACCCTTGAACAGTACGCCTTTCCAATCTGGTCATCCCTCGATCCGACACAGTGGAGAATGGCAATCCTCGGCTTTTCAGGGAGGGACAAGGTATCCTTGCTGCTCTCAAATTCGAGGGTCGTTATAATTCTCTCGTCATTTCCGTAGTTAAGTTCAGGTTTAAGTTTGGGATCAAAAGGCGAAAAACCGATGGCTACAACCACCCCGCCTACCGTGATCTTTGTCTCACCTGCCGACGTTTTGAGCACTGCTTCATAATTCCCGAAGAAACCTCCAAAAGATTCAATCGTCGCAGAGGTAAAGATTTCCACATTCTCCGATGATTCAAGGTCCTTTACCATGTCTGCCACTATTGTGGAACCGTCTTCACCAATAGGCCACACGTTCTTGAGGCTCCTTACATGGCCGCCCAGTTCCGCTTCTTTCTCCACGAGATAGACGTGAATGCCCATTCTTGAGAGAAAAGTCGCAGCGCTCAAGCCTGACACGCCGCCTCCTATAATGAGGGCCGACTTGGTTACATCGACAATCTTTTCTTCAAGTGGAACATAATGGGATGCACCGTAAAGACCTGAAAGAATTAACCTTCTTGCCTTCTCCGTATTCTCCTCGATATCATCACCAACCCAAGAGCAATGTTCCCTGATGCTCACCCTACGCAGGAGAAAGGGGTTAAGATTTGATTTCCTGAGCACGTCCTTAAATAACTCTCCGTGGAGCCCAGGGGTGCATGACGCGACAAGGACACGGTCAAGGCCATATTTCTCAATACTCTCTTTAATCATATCCTGGCCAGGCTCAGAGCAGACAAAGGGATAGTCCTCGGAAACGGTGACACCTATGAATTTTCTGAAATAGGCGCTCAGTCTCTTTACATCGATGGTGTGCTTGATATTATGGCCGCAGTGGCAGATAAATATACCCGTCTTCATATTGGAAATCTTCCTTTATATGTCGTATAGGACATATAGGACTTATTGGACCTATAAAAAGCCTTTGTGTTCACTGGTTTATATACTCCATGCATCTTGATGCCGCCTCCCCGCCTGATGCAACGGTATCAGGCACGTCTTTGGGGCCTGATCCCATTCCGCAGACAAAAATACCGTCTACATTTGTCTTCGATGGAGCCACCGAATTTGCTTTAATAAATCCGTATTCATCTCGCTCAATGGACATGATATTGCAGAGCTCTTCCGTTCCTTTACGCGGCCTCACGCCCGTCGCAAGGATAACAAGATCCACCTCAACCTCGCGCATCTCACCGCTTAACATGTCCTCAACTCTCACGAGAAGCCCGTTTTTACCCTGCACTACCTCTCCGGGGATACCTCTCATATAAAGAATCCCGTTCTCCTGGGTACTCTTGTAAAACTCCTCATAGTTTTTACCGTAGGCCCTCACATCAATATAGGAAATGTAAATCTCTGCGTCCCGTATCCTGTCCTTCACGATACTCGCATGTTTTGCCGTATACATACAGCAGACCCGTGAGCAATAACGGGCGCCGCTCAACCTGTCTCTCGATCCGACACACTGGATAAAAAAGAAGCGCTTTGGAGTTTCTCCCTTTAAGAGAATATCACCCCCTGTAGGCCCTGTGACCGAGCATATCCTTTCAAACTCAATGCCAGTTATCACCCCTTCCAGGGTACCATACCCATATTCCCGCTTCTCCGTGGGGTCATAGAGGTCAAAACCAGGGGCGAGAACTATACTATCAACGTCAAGATCAATGATCTCGTCTTTCATATTATAATCAACAGCCCTTACCTCGCAACGCCTCTCACATTCCCCGCATTGGATACATCCTTCAATCTGACCGGCCAGACACCTGCGAGCTTCAGTCATGGCCTCGCCTGCGCTGTAACCAAGGGCTACTTCACGAAAATTGGTCACTCTCTGATTAATCTCTTCCTCAGGCATGGGAATACGGTCTGCCTTGGCTACCCATATCGAAAGAGCTTTTACCTCATCTTCGGATAATTTTTCCGGCTTCGCATCTATGCTCTCAGCGACTAACGCCTCTCCCTTCAGAAACTTAATAATGAAACAGGCTGCTTTCTTGCCTGCTGCAATGGCGTCAACCACATAGGCGGGTCCTGTTGTGACATCACCACCGGCAAATATGCCTTCTACGCTGGTTGTGCAGGTAAAAGGGTCCACTTCAACAGTTCCGTTCTTTCTCAATTTGACCCCAAGGGGATTAAGGAAATCGGTCTCTGTTGCCTGCCCGAGAGCAGTGATTACCGTATCAACAGGCACGGAGAATTCAGAACCTTTTATCTCTATTGGCCGTCTCCGCCCGCTTGCATCAGGTTCGCCAAGCTCCATACGGATACACTCTGCTGTCGATACTTTTCCATTGCTGCCATTAAACCGCACGGGTGTTGCAAGAAACTCTATTTTAACCCCTTCATGTATAAGGGCCTCAACTTCTTCATCTGCTGCCGGCATCTCCTGACGGGTTCTACGATAGATCAGCGTCACCTCTTCGCTTCCAAGGCGTTTGGCTGTTCTCGCACAATCAACCGCAGTATTGCCGCCCCCTATTACTGCAACCTTATTTCCAATCAAAGGGGCTCGCGTCGCCCCCTCCACCAGCAAAGCTGGCTGAGCCACCCCCTCTCGCTCGCTGTGCGAGCTAAGAGATTCCCTCTCAAGGGATTCCCCCTTGTTCACCGTTCGGAGGAACTTGAGTCCATCCATAATGCCGGAAAGGTCCTCCCCTTCCACTCCAAGCCGGATTCCTTGAGGTGCGCCGGTGCCGACAAAAATGGCCTCATAATCATTCTTCAGGGTTGCGGCATCCATATTTTTGCCGATCTCAATCCCGCATTCTATCTTTACACCCATCCGCCTTATATACCCGATCTCTTTGTCCAGCTCCGCCTTCGGCAAACGATATTCCGGTATGGCATACCGCAACATGCCGCCAGGCTCAGGAAGGGTCTCAAAGACCGTCACATCGTGCCCCTCCATGGCAAGATCATGGGCACAGGAAAGCCCTGCCGGTCCTGCTCCGATGATGGCCACTTTCCTCTCTGTCTTCTGTACCTGGGGCGGTTCAAGGGTATCAAGGTCAAACCGGTCGACTGCAGACCGCTTCAGATCACGGATTGCCAGAGGAGAATCGAGTTGCCCCCTGTTACAGACACCCTCGCAGGGCGCATAACAGACCCTCCCGCATGAGGAGGGAAAAGGGTTCGTCTCCCGGATAAGCATATATGCGTCCTCAAACCTTCCCTCGCTTATATGCTTCAGATATCCGAGCACATTTGTATGGATGGGACAGGCGTCAACACATGCCGCCTTACAGGGGCGGTCCGTCCTTTTATCGATACTCGCCTTATTCGGTATGGCCTGTGGAAAGGGGATATAAATCGCCTTCCTCGGGCCGGTGCCCATATTAAATTCACTCTTCATCACTACAGGACAGCCTGGAGAACAACTGCCGCAGGCATTACACTTATTGATGTCCACGTAACGTGATTTCTTTAATATGGTGACGGTGAAGCCTTTCCCGTTCTTTCTAATTGCCACGGGTTTTGCCCATGAGAGGAGATTAATCTTTTTCTGAAGGGCCACCTCCACCATCTTGGGTGAAAGGGTGCACGTTGAACAATCGAGGGTAGGGAAGGTTTTGTCCAATTGAATCATCCTTCCCCCGATGGAAGGACCCTCTTCGAGCATCGTGACATCAACTCCGCAGGACGCTATTTCAAGGGCAGCGGTAATACCGCCGATACCGCCGCCAACTACAAGAACATTCTTCATGGGCAAACCTTAATAAATTCGTCGTGATCCGTGACGCGTAACGCGTGACGGGTTCGGAACATCATCATCAACCTTTTAAAACGACTTTCATTTTATCCCGCAGTTTCATGGCATCCGCAATAACGCCGAAATGGGCGTATTGAAAGATAGGGGCCTCGGGGTCTTTATTGACTGCAATAATACAATCCGAATCTTTCATACCCGCGATATGCTGGAATGCGCCGCTTATACCCATAGCAAGGTATACTTTAGGCTTCACTGTCTTCCCGGAGGTGCCTACCTGCCGTGCCTTGGGAAGCCACATCTTGTCAATAACAGGCCTCGAACCAGAGAGCACTGCCTTCAACATGTCGGCAAGCTCCATGAAATCCTCTATCTCATCCTTATTGCCTATGCCTCTTCCTACAGAAAGAAGAAAATCTGCCTTTGTAATGTCGACCTCAGTCGTTTCCTCTTCCACATACTCTATAAAATTTCTCTCCTCGCTGATGGTGATGCCTGAAATGGTTTCAACCGCAGCAGAGACGCTCTTTTCAACCACAAATTCCTTAAAACTGCCGCTTCGGACCGTAATCACATATGTCCCATCTCCTGCCTGGCGGAATTGACCAAAAATCTTGTCCGAATAATAGCTCTTCATAAAGAAACCGCCTTCTTTATCGAATCCGCTCACATCAGTAATAACGGGCAGGTCAAAACGGCCTGCCATATAGGACGCACACTCAGTCCCTGAAGATGAATGGGTAAAAATTATCACATCAGGCTTTCCCCGTTTCTCGATCACCTTATCAAGAATGCTGACCATATTAAGGGGGTTGAGGAAGACCATCTCTTCTGCATCCACCTTGGCAACGACATTGACAAGCTTATCGTTTATGTCATAAGCACCCTCGGGTATGAGGAGACACGATTCCTTATCCAGAAGGGAGCATAAGCCTATGGCGTCAAGGTTCCTTTCTTCAAAAACGCCACGTCTTACTTCAGCAACGATCAGTGCATAGCTCATTGGTATACCCCCTTTTCCTTTAAAATTCCCAAAAGGTCTTTGCAGACACTTTCCAGTTCACCGGCAAGCATTACCGCACCGCCCTTCTTCTCAGGATAGACCCATTTCACCACCTCTATCCTGGAAGGTACACCTTCTTCATACACCGCAGCCTTAAAGACCTTTCGTTCTACCTTGGAAGCCTTTCTTACACCCATGATGGAGACGTATCGCGGTTCGTTTATGCCGCTCTGTATAGATAATACACAGGGCACCTTCACTTTTATTCTCTCCTGAAGTCCACCTTCCAGCTCCCGTCTCGCTATGATATGGTCCGGCTCAAAGGCGTCTATGCCTATTACCATGGTCGAATAAGGCAGACCCAGCTTTCCCGCGAGGATTCCACCCACTGAGGCAAACTGGTCATCTTCGGACTGGACGCCGGTAAAGATCGCGTCAAAAGCAATGCCCTCCTTTTTTAGAAAATTAAGGGCAACTGTGGCACGGGCATTAGGATCATGGAGCACCTTCCCGGCATCGACAAGAAATCCGTCTTTAGCCCCCATTGCAATGGCCCTTCTCAAGACCTCATCGGACTCAGCATCACCGATAGAGATTGCCGTAACAGCACCCCCGGTCTTTTCCACAATCCGGACAGCTTCCTCTACAGAGTAGTTGTCCCAGTCGTTTACCTTGAAGGGAAGCTTCGACAGATCGACTGAATTGCCGTCTCCGAGAAGACGCAACTCTTCTTCCTGGGTTGCAGGAACCCTTTTTGTAAAAACGAGTATATTCATTCTATATGACCTCCACAAGAATTTCTGAAAGTTCTTTCACTGTTATACCTTTTTCTGTTGCAGGATCCTCGAGTGTCATGACGCAGAAGGGGCACGCCGTAGCAATCACCTCAGCGCCCTTCTCCACAGCCTCGTTTACCCTTACCTCCGCATTTCTCTCATAGGTGGTCTCCACCTCGAAAAACATTCTCCCTCCACCGCCTTCACAGCAGAGTGATGTTTCCCTTGACCTTGCAAATTCCATAAGCGTAAGTCCGTCTATGGCCCTAAGTATCTCTCTGGGCGCTTCAAAAATGCCGTTCTGTTTGCCCAGGAAACAGGGATCGTGATAGATTACCTTTTTCTCAAAAGGCGCCTGAACCGTCAGAGTGCCCTCCCGGATCATATCGGCGACGATTTCTGTGTAATGGGTGACTTTGATCCCGAGATCGCCGTACTCCTTTTTGAATGCATTCATACAATGGGGCGAGAGGGCAATAATCTCCTTCACTCCATATTCTTCCATAATTGCCTTATTCTCTTCCTGAAGCTCTTCATTCAGGCCAGCCTCTCCAATCCGTCGAATCTCATTGCCGCAGCACCCCTCTTCTTCGCCAAGAATACCAAACTCCAAACCACCTTTGTTAAGGATTCGCGCCACATTGGAGGGTATGACCATGCAACGGGGATCATATGCCTGTATGCAACAGGTGAAGAGCAGTCTCTTCGATTCCGTATCACTAACATGGGGGATTTCAATGTCGAGCTTATCGGCCCAGACACCCCGCTTACCCCTTGATTTACCCCATGGGTTTTTCTGGACTGCCGTATTTTCGAGGGCCTTCTGAAGGGCAAGAGGCATGAGCCCATCTTCGACCAAAGCGGATCTGAGCTCTATTATCACTTCTGACGGCTTCACGTCTCTTGGGCACCGCAAGGTGCATGCGCCACAGGACGTACAGTACCAGGGCAGCTCCTCAGCAATGGCAGCCGCGAATTGCTTCTTCCGCACCAGCATTCTGATATTAAAGGGTGTTTTCCCCGACTCGGGGCAGCTTCCCGTGCATTTGCCGCACTGCATACAGGCGAGCACCCTCGTTGACATCTGTTCAAGCATTATGTACACCCTCCATTGCTATGTAGGATTTGTATGGGGATTGTCGACTCATGTTTATTTGCACATGCAACACAGATACCACAAAAACAAATTTCCAACAAGTGTAATATTTATCAATGTTTCCGGCAGGGTTCATTGTTTTGTTCATCATCAACGGAAGTATATTTAATTTACATATGTGTACTATTTATACACATTTTTCGCCAAAACATCCACCCCTTAAATGGCTAACTCAACGAAATGCAACAATCGACGCCTTTGGCACTGATTTTGCTTAGTCGGTATAAATAGCGACAAAATTTAGGAGGGGTTACGATGGGAGAAACAAAACAGTTTTCAACAATCAGGACACTCATCAACAGAAACGCCATGCTCTATCCTGACCGAACCGCAATGAAAGAAATGGAAGGAGCTGAAAGGGTTTACAACTACAAAGAACTGAAGGAAAGGGTCAACAGGCTCGGCAATGCATTGCATGGTCTGGGCGCAAAAAAGGGCGACCGGGTGGCTATACTCAGTCAGAATAGTTATGAGTATATGGAATCCGCTCTTGCCGTCCCAAATGCCGGGCTCATCTACGTGGTCTGTAATTTCAGACTGGCCCCGCCCGAAATAGCCGCTGTTCTTGCCGATGCCGAACCGACACTGCTGATCGTGCAGCAGCAGTTCGTCGAATTGGCCGAACAGTTGAAGAACGCAGTTCCCTCGATAAAGAAATTCATCTATTTCGGTTCCCCTGAAAAGAAACCGGAGGGTTGGTACGACTATGAAGCACTGATCAATAGCACCCCGGCAGATGATCAAACCACTGAGATAATCGAAGATGATATTGCCATGCTCATGTATACAAGCGGAACAACGGGGCTCCCAAAGGGGGTTATGCAAACCCACGGTAATTACTACCATGCAGGCCGCGTCTGCTCGAAAAACAACTTCCTCACCATGGATGATCATGTCTTTATTATCTGTCCCATGTATCACATTACCGCCCACTACACCTTTTTCGGCAGCTTCTATGCAACCGCCCCGGCCTACATCTTTCCCCGGTGGGATGTAGATCTCCTATTATCGATGACCGAAAAAAAGAAACTGACAGCCGGTATGCTCGCAACACCCATGGTGATGATGATGCTCGATTCACCCAACCTTAAAAAATATGACCTGTCGAGCTGGAAATCAATCTGGTTCGCAGGGGCAGGAATAATACCTGCCGTGTACAGACAGTTCATAGATCTCTTCGGCAATATCCTCGGCGAACATCACGGCACTACGGAGTCTACCGGTGTTACCACAAATCTCTCTGTAATGGACATCAAGGATGCCTTTGAAAGAGGAGATTACAGTATCCTCGAATCATGCGGAAGAGCAAGTTATGACATGGAGATACTCGTGGTTGACGAGAACGATAAGGTCGTCCCTCCAGGAGGAGTTGGAGAGATGATCATCAGGGGACCAGGCATGGGCCTCGGCTACTGGAGAAAGGAAGCGGAAACAAAGAAGGCATTCAAGGGCGAATGGTTTCACACGGAGGATGTCTGCTCTATTGACGACAGAGGATATATCAGGGTTATCGACCGCCTCAAAGACATGATTATTACCGGTGGAGAGAACGTCTATCCTGCAGAGGTTGAAAAAGTCCTCCATTCTCATCCATGCGTAAAAGAATCCTGTGTCATCGGTACACCCCATCCCGTGTGGGGAGAGGCGGTGGCAGCCGTCTGTGTTTTGAGAGAAGGGGCAACCGTTGAGCCGGCTGAGCTGACCAATTTTTGCAAGGGGAAGGTAGCAGGGTACAAGGTGCCTAAGACGGTATACATTATTTCCGAACTACCCCGTAATGCAGCGGGCAAAATTCTGAAAAGAGAGCTACGGGAACAGTACAACAAATAATAAGGGC
>PNOM01000033.1 GCA_013824835.1 Syntrophus sp. (in: bacteria)
AGGTATAGAAATGGAATAATTGTGAATTGAAGTAAGCGCAGAAGGATGCTGCAATGAAGTAACGGAGTTTGAAAGACGGGCTGGTATAATAAACCGGGGGGCGATATACGCCTCCCGGTTTATTATATTATTCCAATTTGAATTCAAAGCCCTATCTTTGTTGGCTGCGTCATCCGCTCCTCGATGTACTATTAAAGTACACCTGCGTTGCTTCTTCCTTGCCGCCTCGATATCATCTTCGACTTGGAATTGGAATTATACCTCGGGACTGATTACTTCGGAGCTGCTTCCGCAGGTTTCGTTTCTTTCGTCTCGGTTGCCTCTTTCTTGTGATGTTTCTTTCCGTGGTGACGGTGTTTTCCTACATACTTTGCGACCATTTTGCCATCAATCTCTTTATAGCCGACTACGACCTTGTCGCCTGCCTTTGCATCTTCAATCTTGAAACCTCTGCCAAACTTGGCATTGGCAACATCAAAGGTCATCTCGCCTTTTTTGCTCTTTATTACCAGGGTCTTTGCCGCTGCATCCACGCTGACCACTTCACCTCTTGCCCTCATCTTCTCTTTCTTTGGAGCCGGGGCTTTTACGTCTGCTGTAGGGGCTGCTGTTGCCTCTTTCGCGACTATCTTCTCTGTCACCGCTTTCTTATCAGGAGCTGTTTTTGCTGCATCCTGGGCAAATACCGTAGTCACAAAAGCAATACTGATAATAACCGCCAATACTAACAATAACGTTTTCTTCATACCTTTGTACCTCCTTTTGTTATTATGTTGCAATGTACCATATGAAATATTTTGCATTAAGTATGCCATGCACTAAACATGCTGTAATTATAAGGTAATAACATATTTAGAGTGAAAAAATCATTCAAATATTCGTGTTTTAACGAATGTCGGTGTTATATGTTCGTAGGGCTACGGATTTATCCGGGCATGATGTTCTGTTCTGCGGGATGGTCATATGCCTGTGGCTCATTATAGGCAATCTTCGTTTATTCAGATAACAGGATATGCCGCACTTCGTCAGCTTTCCCGCAGGTGCGGGAACCTTCCGGGCACCGTCCCTTGAGACAGGGCGGTCCTGCGTTGCGGAATATTGCAGGGGCAACGGCCTTTACAAGGCTCAACATGGACAGACTCATTTCCCGGATCTCCCACTGTGCGCGGTTGCAGAGCCGTACGCTAAAAAAATGAAGCAGTTCCCGGGCATTCATGGTTACCATGATCTTTGTCTCAGCCCCATTGGGAAGGGCAAACCGTGCATCCTCCCGGGCGGACTCAACGGTGTGGCCTTTCGCGCGAAGCCTTTCAACAAGATATCTGTAAGAATTCCCGGTTTCTTCCATGAGCCTTTCAAATTGCGCCTTCAGTTCAGGGTCTTCTTTTATTGCCGGGGGGATGATATAGGAGAACCCCTCTTCCTCACCTACATAGCGTTGTGATTGCTGGCTGTATGATGCAAGGCGATGGCGAACGAGCTGGTGGGAGCAGGCGCGGGATATGCCCTCAATTGCGAAGGTGAAAGAGGCATGCTCTATTGGACTCAGATGTCCGACACTGAGGAGCCTTTCAAGAAAGAGGCGCTGATCGCCCTTTTCCGCAAAAGAGACGACCTCATCCACATCAGCAGGACTGTAGCAGAGCCTTGCTGCGGCGCTGATCGTCCTTTCAGGGTCAGGGGTGTGGCTTATTAGAATAACCTTCAAATCTGCTTCCATGGACACCTCAATTGTTTTATTGTCTATTCCTGTCTTTATACCGCAATGCCTCTTTGTCTTAGATCGTCTGTTTTTTTCATGGAGCATTCCTCACAACGGTATTCCGGGTCCATGTCAGAGGCTTTATCATATTTCTTTGCCCGTATGATCCTGTAACCCCTTGCTTTTCTGCCGCAGTCTATGCAGGTTACCGCATCCCGTACCTCCCACTGAACAGAGAGGTGTTGGGACATGAAAATGAACCGGTCTACCCAGAAGAATATGAGGCCTCCTGCAAGGTTTGCAATGATGGTTGCCGTGATCCTGTCGACCCGGGACAGGGCGAAAAGGGCCCCTGCAAGGATCGGCGTGGAGAGCTGCCACCGGAGAAGGTATAACCCGTAACGTTTCCAGTTCATTTCTAACATACATACCTCCTTGTCCTATGGGTGAAACCCCTATGCAATCTTGATAATCTCGTATATATCTATCTTTTCATCCATCAAATCTATCACTGCATCCTTGTGGTGAATCATCTCATAGTGGTGTTCTGTGTGCCCTATAACTCCATCTGTAGCCCCGATGCCGGAAGGGCAGTGCTTTGAAAGCCATCCTGTAATCAGGAAGGTACGGTTTACGGTCTCGCCTACAATATCACGAATAGCATAATTCGGGTGACCGATGAGGCCCAGGTATATATTGCCTGAATTGAGTGCAATTACCAATTCCTTCTGATAGATCACCTTTTTTGAATGGATTGCAGCCCCGAGCGCCCTGTCTCTATGGTTCGGACCGGAAAAGAACCCCAAAAAACCGTCCCCCACGCACTTGACAGGGATTCCGTCAAATTTTAACAGGGATTCGGTGAGATGATAGAAGAGGACATTCGTATAATCGGCAACCTCTTTAGAGTCCATGGAGATCGAACGTTGGGCAAAATGGGTGACACCCGAGCAGAAGACCGTTGCTTCAATAACGCCGGTCCGGGCATCGGTCATGCCCAGGAGGTAATCAATGCTTACATTAAACATCCGGGCAATTCTTACCAATATAGGGATATCGGGATGATTAGCCCCACGCTCCCACTTGGATACAGCCTGGGGACTTACCTGGAGGGCATTCGCCAGATTGATCTGTTTGAAGCCGTGCTTCTCTCTCAGAAGACGTATTTTTTGTCCCACATCCATGATCTATTATTTGTAGTATAAAACCGTATTTTTTGCAACGAACCAGGGGTTTAAATAAATCAACCTCCCGTTGTTGCCCCATATATCATCATTACCCTGTTCTTTGCAGGAATGTGAAACATGGCGGAGAAACCCCCGGGCCACGGTATCCCCTCACCCATTAGAGGGTACCCTGTCAGTTATTTTCAGGTTCAGCTATAAGCCTTATGATTATTCACTGCATGTTATCTTCTGGTCGGCCAACGGCTTGTTCAGGAGCACTCATCTGCGGCACCCGGCTGCGCTTCCGCCCTTCAACGTTTGCCACCCGCAAGCGTAGTCTGATTCATTGTGGTTTCACCCCGGGCTGCGGGTGCCCGGCTACAAAACAACTTGTACCTCCTTACAGGGTCTCCGGTCAGGCAATGCTCGCAGCCCATCCCCATCTAAGCACTCCCATCCAAGCCGTCGGCCACCAACACCGGTGATCATATACGGTATGATCACCGGTAAAATAAGGTATCATTGAGTCTATTTTTCAGATTCTTCAGCGTCCATGTATAATAATTTACTATCTAACCATAGGGTCAACAGAATGGCGTTCTTGTCAGGCGGTTATTTTCAGATATATGTAACGAAGAAGCACGGCCAGAGATTCCATATCAAGGAAGGCAGGGGCGGAGCGATCAAAAAGGAATTGAAAGGACGAAGGGAATTCTTCATCCTGATCCCAGAACAGAGACAGGACGGGTATTTTCGGAAAGGGACGGACAATCATGGACAAGTCCGGCCGGGCCTCGGAAGGGAAGGGTATGCCGCCCAACCCATTGAAGGCTTCAATCAGGGCGTCCTGGCGACCCGAAAACTGCCGTGAAATCTGATCCTCTATGTGGGTCTTAATGTAGGAGGCAAAGGAAGAACCATCCTTGAACTCCCGGTAAGGCACCCAGTCGTTTCCCGCCGGCACGTGATCGGATTGCCTCATCATATACCTGAGGATTAATATCCCTCCAATGGTATCGATCCTGCGATGATCTGCAAAAATACCGTCTGCACGGATGGTGCAGAGGTCCTGAAAAAAGGGGGTTTCAATGCTTTTGTCATCAGCATTGTGGAGATATGCAGAGAGGAGTTTGTCAAAGATACCGTCATAATTGGTGCGGCCTTCGGTAATAAACATTACCCCTATTTTATACGAAGAGAAGGAAGGAAACAATACAGCAGATTAAACCGGACATTTCTACTTTGGTAAAAACCGGACATTTTCTACTTTGGCTTGACATTGACAATCCATGGTCTTGACATCGACAAGCCTTTTCGGTTAGTATTTCGCATTCAAAAATAGTATTTCACAAATTCATATAAAAGGATCGAAAGTCCATGCGCAAAAGAGCACAACTATTTGTTCCATTAGACTGAGAAGCATATCGGGAGCCCGGGTGGCTTCCCGCTTCAACCGTGTTCGCAGTCTCTCCGCCTTAATCCTCACCAGCCTCCAGTAGGAGTCCGGCGCGGAAACCCGCGACCGGATTTTTTATTTTTGGAGGTTTTTATGTCAAATTACAGACAAATGTGGTTGGACCTGGGCCTTGACCTTGAGGCCCATGATGCGTTGCTCTCTATTCTGGGCAGCGCCTATCAGGACATCTTTCTGTCCCAGAAAAACCGTCCTGAAGGGATGAAGTATTTTGACTTCGTTATGAGCGAAGTGCATGGCCTTCGGATCAAGGAACTCATGGATGCAAAGGCAGCGGGCCGTATCGTTGTAGGCTCTTACTGTGTGTTTGTGCCGGAAGAACTCATCCTTGCTGTCGATGGCGTATCTGTCGGGCTCTGTGCGGGCGCTGAATTTAACTTTGAGGGCGCCGAAGAGGTGCTTCCCAGAAACCTCTGCCCCCTCATCAAATCTGCCTTCGGTTTTAAGCGCGGCCTTGTCTGTCCCTACGTGGAGGCAAGTGATATCATCGTAGGTGAAAATACCTGCGATGGCAAGAAAAAGGCCTACGAGGTTCTATCCCCTATGGTTAAGGACCTTTACATTATTGATTTACCCCAGATGAAAAGCGATATTGGCAAGATGCTTCTGAAAGGGGAGTATCTCAAATTCATGGCAAAACTTGAGGATGCAAGCGCAAGGAAAATTACTGCTGAAACCCTTAAAAAAGGGATTGAGATTACCAATGGCAAGCGTAAGGCCGTAAAGCGCCTCGCTGACCTGCGTAAGGCTGATCCTGCCCCTATTTCAGGTCTTGATGCCCTTCTCGTAAACCAGGTTTTCTTCTATGATGACCCGTTGCGATTTACCGCGTCTGTAAACGCCCTTTGTGATGAGCTTGAGGAGCGTGTTAAAAAGGGTGAGGGTGTATTCCCGAAAGGCACTACCCGTGTACTCATGTCAGGGTGCCCCATGGCAGTGCCGAACTGGAAGGTTCCTTTGATTATTGAAACGAGCGGGGCTGTGATCGTAGGTGAAGAATCATGTGTGGGCGAGCGGGGTACCCAGTGGCTGACTGATGTCAAGGGAGACACGGTAGCCGAGTTGCTTGACAACATCATTGATCGGTATTTCCAGATCGACTGTGCGGTCTTTACACCAAATCCATCCCGTGTTGACCATGTCAAAGATATGTTCGATAGATACAATGCTCAGGGTGTTATCCACTATAGCCTCCAGTTCTGTCATCCTTACATCGTTGAGAGTGGTCCCGTAGAGGCAGCACTGGAAAAGGCGAGCATTCCCACCCTTCGACTCGAAACAGATTACAGTCAGGAAGATGCCGGGCAGCTCAAGACACGGATTGAGGCATTCCGGGAGAGAATTGAGGGGAAATGAGGGCAGCCGGTATTGATATAGGCTCCCGTACTGTCAAACTTGTTGTAGTCGAAGGGGGAGCAACAGTCCTGACGCGGAAAGCCCTCACTTCTCATGATCCTCTGGATGCCGCTCGTACACTCATTAGTGGTGTCGAGTATGACGTGATCGTGGCTACCGGCTATGGCCGTCATCTCATAAAGGAGCATCTTGGCTGCCCGGTTATCAGTGAAATCAAGGCCTTTGCTTTGGGGACAAAGGCCATTCACCCGTCGTGCAGGGTTATCCTCGACATTGGCGGACAGGACACCAAGGCGATTTCATTGAACGATGCCGGTGAAATGAGCAAATTCGAGATGAATGATAAATGCGCCGCAGGTACAGGCCGTTTCCTCGAAATCATGGCAAATGCCCTGAGTTACACCCTCGAAGAATTCTCAAAGGCAGCGCTCACCGCCGAAAGCTTTGAAAAAATTAATAGCATGTGTACTGTTTTTGCCGAGTCGGAGGTGATATCATTGACGGCCCAGGGCGCAAAGCGCCATGAAGTGGCCCTTGGCATCCACAAGGCCATTGTCAGCCGGTCAATAGCGCTCCTGAAACGAATAGCCCCTTCCGGCGAAGTCTTTTTTGCCGGGGGAGTAGCCCTTAATAAGTGTGTCCGAACACTCATAGCCGAAGAATTAAGCCGTCCTGTTGTGGTGCCCCCGGACCCCCAGATTGTCGGGGCCTATGGGGCAGCACTCCATGGGGCAGCACTGGCGGGCGAAAAGAGCTACATGAGAATCGTGAGAGGAAGGGATGGAGAAAACAATGTCTGATTATAAAGTGAAAGTGAAGTCTGGCATTAAAACAAACTTCATTTGAAAAGGAGAAGAGATGAAGAAAACAATTATTGCTTTGAGTATGCTGCTTTTGTTGGTTATCCCATCATTGGTATCTGCTAAGGAACTGAGCGGAACCGTCACAATGCAGTTTGACCTCAAAGTGCCGGTTGATGCAAAACAGGTAAGGCTGTGGATACCTTATGCTCTATCGGACAAAAACCAGTTGGTTAAGAATATAAAAGTGGCCGGCAATTTTGCATCGAGCGCTGTATATCGGGAAGGCGAGAACGGCAACGTATTCCTGTATGCTGAGTGGAATGGCTCATTAAAAGCAAGAAATATGACATATTCTTTTGATGTGACAAGGAAAGAATTGATAACAAAAGATTTTCCGAGAAATGAACTGCCATTTTCGAGGGAGGAGTTCAGCGAATATCTGAGGGCGACCACCTATGGCCCGACAACAGGAAAGGTAAAACAGCTTGCCGATCGGATCACTAAGGGTAAGACCTCGAATCTGGAAAAGGCGAAGGCAATATATGACTGGATTGTTTCCAATATGCGCAGAGACCCAAACGTGAAGGGGTGTGGGTTTGGCAAAGTGGATCAGCTCCTCATTGATCTGGGTGGCAAGTGCGGTGATATTCATTCGGTATTTACGGCATTGGCAAGGAGCGCCGGAGTTCCCACAAGGGATCTTTGGGGGCTTCGACTTGCAAGAGGGAAAGATCAGGATATTACAAAGTTCCAGCATTGCTGGGTAGAGTTCTATGTTCCCGGATACGGTTGGGTTGTTGCTGATCCTGCTGATGTCAGAAGAGCGATGCTTATCAAGAATACCAATGCGCTGGAAGACGTAAAAGATCTTGTGCAATATTACTTTGGAAGTGTTGACGAGATTCGTCTTGGATACTACACAGGAAAAGATATCACCCTTAATCCCCAGCAATCGGGAAAGCCGATCAATTATATTATGTACCCCTATGCTGAAGCTGACGGCAAACAATTGAATGAGGATCTTTATGGTTTCAATATCGGCTACAAGATCATGTTTTCAGAAAAATAGCCAACTCTAGGAGCATAAAATAGACGGGAGAAGACAACCTGATATTGTTTAAAATTGCAAGAGGTGACATATGGAAAAGAAGACAGGTGAAATGGGAAGAAGAACCTTTTTGAAGACAGCAGTGGCCTCGACGGTTGCCGCTACACTGGCCCCTAACCTGTTGCATGCAGGCCAGCGCCAGGGGGATTCGCTGCAAGTTTGGTCCTGCGGAGGGCTATCGGAAGCCTTTAATATAGCAAACAGGAATTATGAGAAAAAGACGGGCATAAAAATCTCTTATACCGGAGCCTTCGCGGCAGCTTTGGGAAAATCTTTGCTCGGAGGTGCCGTAACAGAGGTCTTCGCCGGGCGTGTCCTGAAACTCGCGAAAACCTTGAGAGAGAAAGATAAAATGGTTTACTTTCGCCCTCTCTGCTTTACTGAATATGTGTTGATTACGCCAAAAGGGAATCCTGCCAACATTAAGTCGGTGGAAGATCTGGCCCGGCCCGGCGTACCGGTCATACTGCCCCTCGGGGCATCTCCCCCTGGCGGAGATGCTGTCATGGCCATCCTTAAAAAGGCAGGCATCGAAAAGGCAGTGCTCAAGAATGCAATTGAGAAAGAGACCTGTGTGATAAAAATGATGCCTGAGATCATCAAAGGAAAGGGATATGCATCTATCGTGGAAAGACGACTCACGCGGATGGCCGGATTTGAAGGGAAGGTAGAAGTCATACCCATACCTGAAAACCTTTTCCCGCCAGGACCGCTTACATTCACTATCGGTGTAATGAAACATGCAAAGAACCGCACCCTTGCTGATAACTACGTCAATTTTATTTGTTCCGACGAAGCACAGGCCATATTCGAGAAACAGGGGTTCATCCCTGCTGTTTCCGAAAAGGGTCGGGCGCTGATCGAAAAGCTGGGGGTGAAAGATGCCTGAAAAAACAGAAAAGAAGACGTCTGGAAGCCTCATCACATGGGTGCGAAGGATCACCCAGACAGGCATGCTTGCCATCCTCGGTCAATGGTCTTTTTACGGTATTTTCAGGTGTCCCTTCCCGGTTCCCTTTGTCGATTGCCAGACCTGCCCAATTATAACCTGCTGGGGAAGGATTACGACGCTCTTTTGGGGATTCTGGCTCCTCCTCCCCCTTTCAGCTATCCTCTTTGGTCGGGCCTTTTGCGGCTGGGTTTGCCCCGGCGGCATGGTCAACCAGTTAATCGGCAAGGTATCGATAACGAAAATGCGTGTTCGGAATTTTTTCAACAGGATTGCCCCCTGGGGGCTTTTCGCAGGTCTAATAATTGCCCTTGTACTGTGGCTTGGTCTTCACAATCCCCGTTCGATGATACCCATTCGCATCGGTGAATTCTGGGGTTCAATCCGCCTCTCTTTTACCCATGCAACGAATTTCTGGCTGATCCGTACCTTTGTAGTGCTCGGACTCGTGGCAGCAGGATTTATCGTAGCTAATCTGTGGTGCCGTTTTGCCTGTCCTACCGGAGGATTGCTGGAACTGATCAAAAGGATTTCCCTGTTCAGGATTTTTAAAACGAGCGCCTGCAATGATTGCAATGCCTGCCTGAAGGTCTGCGAAATGGGGAGCCGTCCTGATGAGATTAATTGCACCAACTGCGGGGACTGTCTTAAATCCTGCCCAGTCGATGCCATTAAGATCGGCAGAAAGAGAGTGTGATATGATGCAAGCCAGCATATGTACTCAAAGGGCTGTTTCAGATCATCCCTGTTTCTACGGGAGCGCTAAGGCCCGCTGGGGACGTGTCCATCTGCCTGTAGCGCCGAATTGCAACATACAGTGCAATTTCTGCAATCGGCTCTACGACTGCGCCAATGAAAGCCGCCCTGCTGTCACTCAAGGCATACTTGAACCTGGCAATGTGCTCACCTATTTAGACCTGCTTCTCAGGAGGAGGTCAGATATCTCCGTAGTGGGTATTGCAGGTCCCGGAGATCCCCTGTGCGAACCGGAGCGTACCCTCGAAGCGCTGCGCGCTGTCCATTCTGCGTATTCTGATTTGCTTATCTGCATTTCCACTAATGGGCTGAATCTGACGGAGTATATAGACGACCTTGTAGACGTTGGAGTGACCCATGTGACAGTCACGGTAAACGCTGTTGACCCTGTAATCGGGCAGCACATTTACTCCTGGGTTACGATGAAAAATCATACCTATGAAGGCATTGAAGCTGCTAAGTGCCTTCTTTCCAGACAGAGGGAGTCCATTGTCAGGTTGAAGGCGCGGGGGCTTATTGTGAAGATAAATACGGTGGTCCTCCCCGGCATAAACGTGGACCATATTACAGCTATTGCCGAAGAAGCGGCTCGTCTGGGGGCTGATCTGATGAATTGCATTCCCATGATCCCCGTTCCGGACACTCCGTTCGAGCGCTTGGCGGTACCTGCTGACGCTGAGATAAAATGTATCCGGGATATCGCTTCTCTTCACATCCCGCAAATGTATCATTGTAGAAGATGCAGGGCAGATGCCGTGGGGCTTCTATGTTCCGATGAAGGGCGCGTATCTTTGTTTGATGAAAAAATGCCCAGGCAAGAAAATAATGGGTATAAATAAACACTGGAACGCAGCTACCTGGCAGGAACGTATGAAGATCTTAAGAGGGCAGGGTTATAGACAAAGACAGCTATCATTTAACCCGAGAGGAGAAGAGATGTTTGAAGTGATAAGGATAAGGTGCAGGGATACCCCATTTGGCGACAGGTACAGATCGATTCATAAACCCTATAATTGAAGGATGTTAGAATCATTATTTGAATTGGACATACCTTCCGGTTGACGGTTAGAATGCATAGAAACAAACAAATATAAACGGAGGTTTTAATATGAAAAAATTCAGCTTCATCACAATTCTTTTGGTCATGTCCCTTGCGCTTATCAGTTGCGCGTCTACCCACGGAACTTCACCCAAGGGTCTGGAAATCCCGATTGAAAACGCGACTATTAAGTTTGCATCCGACGTGAAAGATGGCGGCTACAAGATTGTAAATACCGCTGAATTGAAGAAATGGCTTGATGCGGGCAAGAAAATGACCATTGTAAGCGCCCTTCCAGCTCCAGAAGACAAGGAATTCGGTACACTTCCTTCGGCAGTCAATGGGGCCATACCTAAGACAGAAAAAGAACTTACCCAGGCTGATAAGGCCAACCTGCTGAAAGTTGCCGGATCGGACAAAGATAAGACTATCGTGATCTATTGCGGGTTCGTTGCCTGTAGAAGAAGCCACATCGGTGCAAAGATACTTGTGGAGGACGGATTTAAGGATGTCTACCGCTACCCCGCAGGCATTACAGGCTGGCAGGAAATGGGCTACCCAATAACAAAATAAACCTTGCTGAATCAACAGAATATTGGGTCGCCTGAAAGGGCGGCCCGTTCCGACTTAAGGGGATATTGATGAAATTTAAAAAGGCAATCCTGATGTTGTTGTTTCTCGTGCTGGCAGGTTGCATGGGGAAATATGTTGAGAACGAAAAGGTACGTGATCAAATTAATGTTTTTGGTGTTGCCCTCTTTTCCAGTGTGGACTATAAGGAAATAAACGGTGTATCTGCGACTGAGGAGCCGTGCCTTAAAGGCTATGATCGCAGTTATGACGCCCTTGACATAACGGTCGGCTATGGTTTTAATAAAAGAATACGAAAAATTATCACCCGAAACCCCACTACCAGTCTATTTGGCGTAAGTCCGGGCATGTCTTTCGGAGAGGGCAGACAAAAGATTTTAGGGGCCGGTTTCATTGAGGCGGGCTCCTCTTATAAGTTTAAGGCAGACGGATTCTCCCTCACCCTTCTTGTAGATGGGAGCCAGAAGATATTCGGTATTGCGGTTGAGTTGCTCGACTGATATCGATAAGGCAGGTGGGGACATTGCAATGTAGAATATTCGGAATTAGTTGATGATATGGATATAAAGGAAAAACTTCAAACCGTTTCCGGTGCCTGCATTGAGTGCGGGCTGTGCCGGAAAGAATGTGCATTCCTGAGGAAATATGGTAACCCGAAGGAGATTGCCGAAGGCTACGATCCCAATAAAAAAGAGGATCAGGAAATGCCCTTCGAATGCAGTCTCTGTGGGCTTTGCTCTGCGGTTTGTCCGGAAGGTATTGACCCTGCGGGGTTCTTCCTTGAGATGCGAAGGGAGACGGTACGGCGCGGAGGGGGGGGGCTATCCGGAACATGCTGTTTTGAGAGGCTATGAACGGCGAGGGACATCCCGCAGGTATTCCTACTACGGTCTCCCCGAGGGCTGTAACACTGTTTTCTTTCCCGGCTGCACCCTGTCGGGCACAAGGTCGGATAGGGTTATTCTGACTTACCAGCAGTTGAAAAAGAAGATTCCCTCTCTCGGCATAGTGCTCGATTGCTGCACGAAGCCCTCCCATGATCTGGGAGAACAGGACCACTTCGCTGCTATGTTCGGGGAGATGAGAGACTACCTTGCAGCGCATGGGGTCAAGACTGTTATCGTAGCGTGCCCGAACTGCCATAAAGTGTTTGCCCGTTACGGGGCAGGCCTTTTAACCAAGAGCATCTACGGGATTTTCGCCGAGAGATGCATTGACGTAACCGCAGCACAGATAACGGATGTGGTGACTGTTCATGACCCGTGTGCTATCAGATTGGAGGAGACGGTCCACCGGTCTGTTCGAGAGCTTATCAAGAAAAAAGGGCACGCCATAGAAGAAATGTCCCACGCCGGGAACAGGACCCTTTGTTGTGGTGAAGGCGGGGCTGTAGGCGCTCTTGCCCCCGATCTTGCAGGAAACTGGGGCAGCCTTCGTCAGGAGGAGGCTGCCGGAAGAAATGTGATCACCTACCGCGCAGGGTGCGCAAACATGCTCTCCCGCCTTGTTCCGACTGTGCATATACTTGATATCCTCTGGGAGGGAGGGGTAGACTCCGCAGGCAGGGCAAGGGTCACGAAGCCGCCCTTCACCTATTGGAAACGGCTCAGTCTGAAGAGATGGTTTAAAAAACACGTGCCTGTGGCAACATCCCGGGAACGGACATTCACCGGGAAAGAGGAATCAAAGAAAGGGGCCATAATCAAATTTCTCATTTTTCTTCTTTTCCTTGGGGCTATAATAGTGACGGTCAAAACTACCGGAATTTCCCGATATTTCGAAGAGCAGACACTGAGAGCATGGATTGGAAGTTATGGCGCCCTGGCTCCAATTGTTTACATGCTCATCTATGCGGTTGCCCCTGCCCTTTTTCTACCCGGTCTTCCCATCACCGTTGTGGGGGGCATCCTTTTCGGACCCTTCTGGGGTGTCGTTTACGCGATAATAGGCGCTACAGCAGGCGCTTGTGTTGCATTTCTTGTGTCCCGATACCTTGCCCGGGAGTGGGTTGAAAGACGGTTAAAGAGTCCCCGGTGGAGGAGGCTGGATCAGGGGGTGGAAAAGCATGGCTGGAAAGTTGTAGCTTTCACCCGTCTTATCCCTCTTTTTCCCTTCAACCTTCTCAACTATGCCTTTGGTCTCACCAGAATAGGCTTCCTGCGATACGCGGTAACCACCTTTTTCTGTATGCTTCCCGCATGTATTGCCTACATTGTTTTTTCGAGTTCCATCCTTGATCTGATCCGGGGGAAGGTTTCCCTGACCTTCCTCATCGGTATTGCCCTTGTTATCCTTGTTTCCATATTTCCTCTGTTTTATAGACGTTATAAGGCAAAACGGGGAGAGAATGATCCGGTATAGACTGCTGTATTTGGAGGATTCAGCCATGAAGAAGAAGTTGCTTTTGATGGCCGTGATCTCTGTATTATGGGCGTCATCTGCGGTGACTCCGGTTTTTTCGGAGGAAATGCTGCTGACACCGCAAAATCCGCTCAAAGTTGACATAAAAGAGCGGAGCGTCTCCATCCTTGCAGAAGTGAACGGGAAGCATCCCGAGCCCACCCACCACGGCGTCGTCTTCAAAGGTGGCAAGCTAAGCCGGAAGGCTATTTTTGTTGGTCTTGTCGACCCGAAGACCTTTCATGAGAGCCTCGTGAGCGTCGGCTTCAGACCGGGCAACAACATGACTATGGACAATATGGAAAAGACGTTTGTGGAGGGAGATCTTCTTGACGTATCCGTGACGTGGAAAGGCGCGAAGAGAGTCTACCGTATAGATGAAGTGATTAAAGACAGCAACGGTAAACCCCTTGTCATAAAATTTGGCGGCAACCTTGCGACTGCGCTCAAAAAGAAAACAGGGTGTCTTCTGTGTCTCGATAGTTGCCCTGTGGGTATTACGAGTAACGCCGCTTACACATATGGAGCAATTGACATTCGGAAAGACGTGGTCTTCACAAGCAACAAGGATCTTTTGCCGCCTCACGGCACTCTGGTTGTTATCACCTTCAAGGTGAAGAGGTAAGTGAAGGACAGTCCCGCGGCCGATAAGGGGCACACAGGCGACATGCAAAAACTGAATAAGGAGTGTTTATGGGAGAATATTACGAGAAGAAAGACCTTGAAGATTTTGAAAATATCGGGGAATATGCTCCCGAGCTGGGGCAGAAATATTTTGACTATTACGACACTACAATGAAAACGGGCAGGCTGAGCGAACGGGAAAAGGCCCTCATTGCCCTCGTCGTCGCAACTACACAGAAGTGCCCATATTGTATTGACGCATATACCAACCAATGCCTGTCGTTGAGTATATCACGGGAAGAGATGATGGAGGCTGTCCACGTGGGTGCTGCCATGACAGCGGGAATTGTCCTGGCCTATTCGACCCAGATGAGGAAAATAATCAAGAAGAAGGAGATGTAGAAATGGATGTCTCCAGGGTCGTACCCTCATTTGCGCAGAAGGTTCAGGAACCTGTCAACGCGGCAGGTATTGATATTCTCCAGATAAACGTCGGATACCAATGCAACCTGGAATGCAGACACTGCCACGTGGAAGCAGGGCCTCAAAGGTCTGAAATCATGGCAAGAGAGACCATGGAAGAGTGCCTGAAGGTCCTTATGAACCATCCCATACCCACCATTGATATCACCGGGGGCAGCCCGGAATTACATCCCCATTTCAGATGGTTTCTGGAGGAATGTGTTGCCCTTAAACGGCGTCTCCTTGTGAGAAGCAACGGCACGATTCTTCTCGACAAGGAACACGAGGGACTCATTGATTTCTATGCAGATAATCAGGTTGAAGTCGTTCTCTCCTTGCCCCACGTCGATCCCCGGGTGACTGATCGGCAGAGGGGGGAAGGGGTATTCGCTATGTTGATCGAGGTCATGGACCGCCTCAACGAAAGGGGCTACGGTCAGGATGGAAGCGGCCTTGTCCTCGACCTTGTCCATAATCCGGCGGGGGCCTATCTTCCCGGTTCCCAGGCAGGTCTGGAATTGCTTTACAGGGAGACTTTTCAAGAACGATATGGTGTAAATTTCAACCATCTATTCTGCATTACCAATATGCCCATAGGCCGATATCTCGACTATCTTCGTAATACAGGCAACTATGAGGATTACATGAGGACCCTTATCAGGGCCTTTAACCCGGCGAGCCTTAAGGGAGTGATGTGCAAGACAACTGTTTCTGTGGGTTGGGACGGAAGGCTCTATGACTGCGATTTCAACCAGATACTGGGTCTGACAATAGATCACGGGGCACCCGATCATATCTCCGCTTTTGAGATGGGACCGCTGGCAACCCGTCAGATCGTGGTCGGAGACCACTGTTACGGCTGCACGGCCAATTTGGGGAGTTCCTGCCAGGGGCAGACAACATGACAGGCGCAAGGACAAGCGGCTTACACCTATAGACTTTTGTTCTTGTGTCCGGCCAAAGGCTTGTTCGGGAACGCTCATCTGCGGCGTCCTGCTGCGATTGCGCCCTCGAACGTACTCAAGTACAGTTCTCGGTCAGCTTCACTCGCATCCCATCCACATCTAAACGTTCCACTCCAAGCCTTTGTCCACACACACTGTGTCGCTCGCTATCTTGCTCACGCCCCGGTTCGCAAGCGTTGAACTATGTGTTTCTTGCAGCAAGTAATAGCACTGTTTGTTGACTAAGGTGTGCCATAAGTGCTACACTTTATCAGGATAAAGGAGGGTGTTATGCCGACAAAAAACGCAAGGGTAAATGTAGTGATGGAAAAACCGCTCTATGCTGCAGTAAGTGAAATTGCAGAAGAACGCGGCCTCTCAATGTCTATGGTAGTAAGAGACCTTATTCGGGAAGCAATCGAATCTCAGGAGGATCAAGGGCTGGCAAGATTCGCCGAGGCAAGAGAGGCGACTCTTAAGAAAGCACTCTCTCATGAAGATGTATGGGGCTGACGTGCCATACGAATTAAAATACCACCCGTCCGTAAAGAGTGAAGACCTTCCAAAGCTGGACAACAAAACGAAGGAAAGAATCAAGAAAGCCATAGAGACACGGCTTACAATCGCGCCCCAGGACTATGGCAAGCCATTACGAAAGACACTAAAAGGATACTGGAAACTGAGAGTCGGGGATTACCGGATTGTTTTTAAGATAGGGTCAAAGGATATTTTTATACTCGGAATCCTGCACAGAAAAGAAGTTTATGGTACCATCGAGAAGAATAGGACGTAACCGGACCGGAAGCCGGGTGGAATAGCAACAGTTCTTTGCTCATGACTCATTGTGATAAAAACTCTTGCTATCAATTGATAGATAAGTGCGAAGAGCCAACTTTGGGGCAGCATGGCAGGTCCCTCACGGGCTCCCGTGCCACTGGGTTTGCCATAAACTTTTAGTTAATCATAGCAATATTTAGCTCCGTCCTCAAACCTCTTACTGTCTGAGAAAAGGGTTTGCGATCACAGCCGCCAAAGGCGCGCGCCTCTATATCTGTGGTCTCGGTTTGTTATCCGGTTTTTTTATGTTTACAGTTTCCGGAGCTTTCTGAACCTGATCTTTCATGAAAGAAACTAAAACCAGTAGTTCATCAAGGAATGTCTGAATATCTGATTTTGCGTACATCCCGGTCTTTTTCTCAAAATATGATTGAGCGTTTTGTAATACGGCGACTTTCTTTTTAATAGGCATGGGTTTCGATGTTGATTTCGGTTTGGCCTTTTTGTATGCAATAAGCATTTTCTCCAATGTAACATTTGTAACTGGTTTCTCCATTACTTCATCAAAAATGGTAAAAAAGTCCGGACTTCCAAGGTTGGCTGCAAAAAGATAACCCTGTGAAACAGGCAGTTTTCCGCTGGCAATTACATCCTGTATTTTAGGGACCAGTTTTAAGAGCGATATCGTGCGAGACAGCGTCCGTATTGACTTTCCAGAGATTTCAGAAATTGCAGACACAGTGTCTGCAATTTCACCAGATAGGTCTTCGGGTCTCCTATCGTAATTCACAAGTTCGCCCATAACACCATCCAGATTGTACCCTTTATCAGGATGTTTCGCCTGAATGTATGCAAGTATGCCTTTTGCCTGGTCTATTGGATTTAAGTCCTCCCGCTGAAGATTCTCTGTTATTTGTATTGCCAGTATTTCATCCTTTTGTGTGACTGCATTTACAATCCTTGCCGGGATGGATTCATGACTCAGGTTCTGTGCTGCAAGATAACGGCGTTCACCGCAGAGGAGAAGGTATTTGTCATCTTTTTGGGTTACAAGGACAGGCTCAAGAACTCCCCTGTTGTTTATTGACTCCATAAGGGCTTTAAAGGACTCCTTGTTGTGTCGATCTTTGAACGAATCTGTTCTTCCACAATAATGCTTCCCATTGGCAGGTACAGAAATTCCGGGCTTTCCGTTGTTTTCTTTGTAGCCATTTCATCCCCCTTATTTAATTGTTTTATATACAAAATATTATCCGATGAAATTAAATAAATCAAACAAAACATGAGGATATAGGTATTATCACAAGTTACATGAAAAAATTAATATGATTTAATATGGAAAAGTCTCCACAAAGCAAAGTGAGGGGTATGAAAAAAATTATATGGAATGCTGTTAAGAATCACTTACCTTTGTAAACCGGAAGATGTGAAATAATCTGTTTCTGGCTGTCACCCTGTTGAAAAACGGGGTCCAGTGTTTTTGTAATTCCTGGAATCTGCCGGCAGGGCTATGAGCGCCCTGGATTTGCCTTCACGTATGACAGGGATTGAAAAGCTTCTCTGTTGCTGCCTTTGTTCCTCTCAAAGAACGCCTTAAGATCATCAAGGGTATCAATGTCGCGCCATTCCGGCAACACCCGAATCAGGTATTTCCCGGATTCAAAGATATCCATTGAATCTTGGAAAACACGGGCAGTGCTCCACGGTATTCCCTCAAAAACACGAGGCAAAAATGTATCATATCGAAAGCCGATGAGATAATACCCGCCGTCATAGGTTGGGCCGATGACGGCATCGTTACTCTTGAGGGATTCAAAAGCCGTCATAATAATGTCCCCGGAAAGGTCGGGGCTGTCGCTTCCTATCAAAAGAACGTGCTGGAGACCGAGTGCAAAGGCATCTTTGAAGGCGTTTTTCATCCTCTCTCCAAGGTCGTCTCCTTTCTGGGGAATATAATGGTGATCTTTCCCGAGCCATCCCTGAAAACTTTCGAGGGAATGAGGAGGTGAGAAGGCAATGATCAATTCATAATCACCTTCCTGGAGGGTAGCCATAATATCCTTTACAAAAAGCCTGTATAAAGCAAGGGCATGCTCTGTGCCCACTGATTCAGCGAGCCTTGTTTTTACCTTTCCTCTTTCAGGGTATTTGACAAAAAGAATTATGCACTCTTTATTTGACATCTCTGGATACCTCATTTTTGTAAAAACGGGCAAGTCTTTCCGGGGAAATGCCGATAAAGTAGAGGAGAATCAATAACCAGTTCCGCAATGTACAATAGAGAATCCCCTCCTTTTCCCACCTTCGGGGCGATGTTAAAACCTTTTCGGGAATAATGATGATTTTATCTCCCCTCTTTCTCATTCTCCTCATGAACTCCACGTCTTCCATAATAGCAATTTCTCTGAATCCGCCCGCTTTGCGGAAATACTCTCTCCTGACAAATATTGCCTGGTCCCCGTAGGGTATTCGGGTAAACCGGGAGCGGAAGGAAGCCACGGTTTCGATCATTCTGAAAACAGTCTTTATCGAATCAATACCGAGATCGAAGGTTCCGGCAACATACCTGGAATCTGCCATTACCGCACTGATGAGTGAAAGTGCACGGTCAGGCAGTTTCGTATCAGCATGGAGGAAAAGGAGTGTCTCGCCGCGTGCGCGCAATGCCCCTGCGTTTAATTGCGCCCCCCTGCCGGGTAATGATCGAACCTTCACCGCTGTTTCGTTTTGAATTACCTCTAAAGTGCGCCCGTAGGGGCTGCCGTCGGCAACTATAATCTCAAAGGCAACCTCACGATTTGTTCCATAAATATGATTTATTGTATTATTTATGGTCTCCTCTTCATGGAGGACAGGTATGATGATTGAAAATTTTGGCATTGAATCCATTCTTGTATTTCAATTGTATAAAATCTCTACGTTCGGTGCAACAGAATAGGGTGCTGTGCCAGGTCTTGACATTGGGGGGGCGACTCTGGTAATATTGATCATTCTAATATAGTATTTCACAAATTCATAAAGAGGTAGCGAGATCATGCGCAGAATGGTAGACAACTTTATCCCTTTAGGCTGAGAGGCATATTGGGGACCCGTGCGGCTTCCCGTTTTGACCGTCACCGCAGTTTCTCCGCCTTGACCTTTACCTTGCCTCCTTAGGAGCCCGGCGCGGAAATCCGTGGCCGGATTTATTGTCTTGGGAGATATTTATGTCAAATTTTACACAAGTTACGATGAATACACCAGTAGAACCGCTTATCAATGACGAATATACAGGGGAACCGCCTTCAAAGCGGCTCCTTGCGCACCTTCAATCCCAGCGGGAACGGGAAGTAAAAATTGTGGGAATGTATTGCGGTTATGCCCCTGAAGAGATTGTCCGCGCCCTTGGTCTTGTGCCTGCATCCCTCTGTGCCTTTTCCGAGGCTTCAATCGAGGCTGCCGAGGAGGTTCTCCCTGCAAACCTCTGTCCCCTCATCAAATCGAGTTATGGTTTTATCATGAGAGATGCCTGTCCCTTCTTTGCCATTTCCGATGCGGTGATTGCTGAGACTACTTGCGACGGCAAGAAAAAGATGTTCGAGTTGATCGCCGACCGCAAACCTATGCATGTCATGGATCTGCCGCAGCTTCCCGATGAACCTGAGGCCCTTGATAACTGGACTCTTATGATCCGAAAGCTCCAGAAGTTTCTCGAAACGCAATTCAACCGGACTGCAACAGATGATGAGATTGAGCAGGCTATTCGGGCGGCGAACGTAAAATCCCGTCTCATGAACAGGGTATTCAGCTATGCTGCTTTGACGCCCCCGGTGATCGGATGGCCGGAACTTTACGATGTGCTCTTCCTTGCCCAGACTGCCTCCGCTATTGAAATGGCGCCTATCCTTGATGATGTAATGATGAAGCTCGAAGCGCGGAAACAGAATGGGTATGTTTACGGTGGAAAAAGAGCGCCACGGGTGATGGTGACAGGGTGTCCCATAGGTCCTATAGGCGGCGGCGCTGCGAAGGTACTGACCATTATAGAAGAAGCGGGAGGGGTAATCATCGCGCTTGACTCCTGCTCAGGCATGAAGCCTTATGCGGACTATATCGAAGAGGGAACCGGCGATCCTGTGAGAGCCCTCGCAGAGCGGTATCTCAAGTATCCCTGTGCCTGTATGTCGCCGAATACGCGACGCCTTACAGAAACGACCCGTATAATAGAAACCTTCAAGCCTGACGCGGTTATTGACGTTGTGCTCCAGGCATGCCATTCTTTTAACATCGAATCTTACAAGGTGGGAGAACATGTCACAAAGAACCACGGACTCCCGTTCCTTAAAATCCTTACTGATTTTTCCCAGAGTGACGTAGGTCAGATTCGGACCCGCGTTGAAGCCCTGCTGGAGTCTTGTTGAGCTATGGATTGCATATACTTCGATAACGCAGCGACATCCTGGCCGAAACCGGAGGCGATGATTAATGCAATGACGGCATTCAATGCCCACGTGGGGGCGAATCCGGGCCGCTCGGGGCACAGGCTTTCCATTGAGGCAAGCCGGATTATCTTCAATGCCCGTGAGACCGTCGCTTCTTTGCTTGGAGCGGATGATCCCCATACGGTGATTTTTACGCGGAATGCAACAGAGGGCTTGAATACAGTAGTGCGTGGATTGCTGCGGCCCGGAGATCACGTCATTACTTCCAGCGTGGAGCATAATTCTGTTATGCGGCCTCTACGGGCCATGGAATCGGAAGGAGTTGAACTGAGTGTGGTGCCGTGCTCCGGCGCAGGAGGCATCTCTTTGGATGATATTGCTGCTGCAATCAGGAAAAATACGAAAATGATCATCATCACCCACGCGTCCAACGTCATCGGCACGATCATACCGATTGCCGATATCGCGGAGATAGCGCGAAAAAGGGGCGTCATTGTCTGCGTTGATGCCGCTCAAACAGCGGGAAGCATACCCATCGATGTCTTACAGGACAACATTGATATATTGGTCTTTACAGGGCACAAAGCCCTCAACGGTCCCCAGGGAACAGGCGGATTCTATATCCGCAAGGGACTGGAAAAGCAGGTAAATCCCCTTGAGCGGGGAGGCACGGGCAGCGGATCGGAGTTTGAGGAACAGCCGGATTTCATGCCCGACCGTTTCGAATCCGGCACACCCAACACCATAGGCATAGCGGGCCTCGGCGCAGGGGCTGGGTATGTGGCCGCTATGGGGATAGAGGCCATACGGGAAAAAGAAATTGCCCTGACACGGTTATTTCTGGAGGGTATCCGTTCGATCAGGGGGGTAAGGGTCTACGGGCATACAGACCCAACGAGACGCACGGCGCTGGTATCATTTACGATCAACGGGACGAGCCCGTCGGATATCTCCTTTGACCTCGACGAGCGATTCAACATTATGTCCCGGCCCGGTCTTCACTGCGCTCCGTCGGCGCACCGTACTATCGGAACATTCCCTGATGGAACGGTGCGTTTCAGCTTCGGCATCTTTACGACAGAAGAGGAGATTATGACGGCCATAAAGGCGATTGAAACGCTTTCTTGTGAGAACCACAAATGATTTCAAATTTCAAAGGAGGACGATATGTCGGAGATTATTGACGCAAAGGGGCTTGCCTGTCCCGAACCGGTTATTCTCACCAAAAAGGCCCTGGAAGCCCATGGCGATATCGTTGTGCTGGTAGACAATACAACGGCAATGGAAAATATCAGGAGACTTGCATCCAATGCGGGGTGTTCCGTTGAGATTGCTGACGAGGCGGAAGGAATTTTCAGAATACACCTAATGAAACAAGGCGGGGGAACGCCGGGCAACCTGACGCCGGAATATCTTTCCTGCAATACAGACGCTCCTTTGGCCGCAGCCGGCCCCACCGTCTTTGTCATTGCTTCCGATACCATGGGAAGAGGAAACGACGAACTTGGCTCTGTTCTCATGAGGGCCTTTATTCATACAGCAGCAGAACTCGAATCCTTACCTGATGTGATGATATTTTATAACGCCGGCGTGAAGCTTACGTCTGAAGGGTCCGATGTGCTCGATAATCTTAAAAAACTTGAAGAAAAAGGCGTCACAATGCTCGTATGCGGCACTTGTGTAAATTACTTCAATCTTACCGGCAAGGTTGCCGCGGGCGTTGTCTCGAACATGTACGACATAGCAGGTATTCTTTCCCGGGCGGGGCGCATTGTTCAGCCATGAAGGAGCCATCCGTACAGTATCAAGTCGCACTTTTTGAGTCAGTAAGCCATGTGATGCATGCCGAGCGCATCTTGAAAGAGGCCCATGTGCCGCACAAGCTGATCCCGGTGCCGAGGATAATAAGTTCCGACTGCGGAGTCTGTATCAGGTTTTTGCCTGAGCATAGCGAAGTTCTTGAAAATACCCTCGCGGGAAAGGTCGAGGGTTTTGAAATAAGGCAGTTATAGCGACAATTATGGGATGGCTCATAACATGCTGGTTGAGAATTAAGAGGCATTATCACATTATAGACGGAGGCACAAACGTCTATGTTCAAAAATATGGATAATCACAAACTTGTTGACAAAAAACGAAAAGGCAGATAAAATGAAACATATGATACAAACGGCACAAAGCTCCTTCAACTTTTATTACTGGTACTTTTATGGGATAAAGCACCCATGGAGCTTTATGCTGTAACAGGCATAACGAGCAAAGGCCATGGGTGCAACCCATGGCCTTTTTAATTTCAAGGCCATGGAAGATTCCATGGCCTTTTGTTTTTGAGCACAAATGAAACACAAGGCATTAAGGAGGCGTATCATGAAAAACTTGAAACTGGCTGCATTGAATGGTACTAAAAAGACAGTAGTGACAGTTGAACACATAAAATTCGGAGAAGGGTTTACTGTCATAGCCGGTCCCTGCAGCGTAGAAAGCGAAGAGCAGACTATTGAGACTGCACAGGCAGTAAAGGAGGCAGGGGCGGACGCCTTGCGAGGGGGGGCCTTTAAGCCGCGAAGCTCGCCTTACGCATTCCAGGGTCTTGGACTCAAGGGTCTTAAAATATTGAAGAAGGCAAAAGAAAAGACAGGGCTTCCCATAGTGACGGAGGTTATCGATTCACGGGATGTGTCATGGGTCTGTGAATATGCGGATATATTGCAGATAGGGGCGAGGAATATGCAGAATTTTGCACTTCTCAAAGAGGTGGGTAAGGCTATGAAGCCTGTTCTTCTTAAGAGAGGCCTCAATTCCACTATTGAGGAGTGGCTCAATTGTGCGGAATATATCCTGAATGAAGGGAACCCTGATGTGATACTCTGCGAGAGGGGGATTCGGACCTTTGAGACCTATACGAGAAACACCCTTGATCTGAGCGCTATTCCCGTTATTAAGGAACTAACCCATCTTCCGATTATTGTTGATCCCTCTCATGCAGCAGGAAAGGTAAGTCTTATAGCCCCCATGACCTTTGCGGCTGTTGCTGCAGGCGCTGACGGGATTATTGTTGAAGTCCATATCAGGCCCGATGAGGCCATCTGTGACAAGGAACAGGCGCTGGCCCCGTGGCAGTTTGCGGATATGATGCTGAAGCTCAGGTCTCTCCATCAATTTATGGGCGGATTGCAGTGAAGCATATGGAGATAAGGGGTAAATCTGCGGTGTGCACCATTATGACGGGTGCCTCAATAGGGGAGCTTGGCGACTATTGTGGGTCAAAGAAGACCGTAATTGTAACGGACGGAACCGTCAATAGACTCCATGGGGGGTTATTTCCCCCCTATGAGGTTATAGAGATTGGAACAGGAGAGGAATTGAAGGCGCTCCCCGCAATAGAAACCTTATATGAGGCCTTTCTTCAATGGGGTCTTGACCGCTCATCGCTGGTTATAGGTATTGGCGGTGGAATCGTGTGTGATGTGACGGGTTTTGCCGCATCTACCTACCTTCGGGGCATCCCTTTCGCCTTTGTACCCACTACCCTCCTTGCTCAGGTAGATGCAAGCGTGGGGGGCAAAAACGGTGTAAACTACAAAGGATACAAGAACCTCATCGGCACATTCAGCCAGCCTCAATTTGTCCTCTGCGATTACAGCCTCCTTGCAACCCTGCCCGGGCCTGAATTGAGAAACGGGTTTGCCGAAGTGATCAAACAGGCTGCCATAGGGGACCGCACCTTCTTTTCCTTTCTTGAGACAGAGCGGGAAAAGGCCCTTGCTCTTGATGGGGCAACGATAGATGAGGTTGTAAGGGCGTCCCTTGCCGTAAAAGTGCGCATTGTATCTGCTGATGAAAGGGAGACCGGGGAGAGGAGGAAGCTCAATTTTGGTCACACCCTTGGCCATGCCCTGGAAAAGACAATGGGTATCAGACATGGTGAAGCGGTGAGCATCGGTATGGTGGCGGCGGCCAGACTTTCTGAAGCAAAGGGTATGGTCACAAAGGATGATGTGGCGCGGATCGAAAGGTTGCTTGCCCATTTCGGGCTTCCCCGGACCATGATAATAGACAGGGAAGCGGTGATTGATGCCATAAAAAAGGATAAAAAACGGGTCGGGGAGGAGATACACTTTGTATTGCTTGAGGGCATTGGAAATGCGAGGGTTACGGCGATTACAATAGAGGAATTGAAGGGGGTTCTGGATGATTTGTGTGAGTATAGGTGAGTCCTCCATTGAGGGGTGCCTTGAGGCGCTTAAGGGGCTTTCATTTGCAGAGATTCGGATGGACAGGATAGATCATTGTACGGAAGAGGATGCGAGGCGTATATTTTCAACTGGAGGAACACTTATTGCCACATGCCGGCCAGGCGCCCTGACTGAAAAGGGGAGGGCCGAGCTACTTGTTGCTGCAATTGAAGGAGGGGCCTCCTATGTGGATATAGAGCTTGATTCCGGGGAGGTATTCAAACATGAGATCATCGAAAAGGCGCGATCAAGAGGCTGTAGAATAATAGTCTCTTTCCATGATTATGATAAAACCCCGAAAAGAGAGGAGCTGTTGGGGACTATTGCCGCATGTTTCGACACAGGGGCTGATGTGGCAAAAATTGCATGCAGGGTTCATTCAGAGAAGGATAATGCAAGGCTCTTGGGGCTCCTTGATTCCGATCAGGATATCTTAGTGATCGGAATGGGTGAGAAGGGGCGTGTTACAAGGATTATGGCCCCCATTCTCGGAAGTCCCTTTACCTACGCAACCCTTGCCTATGGGAAGGAGACTGCTGAAGGGCAGATTGAGGAGAAAACCCTCAGAAGATATCTTGACAGCCTCAGGGAGAAGGGAGTCGGATTGGTATGGTCAAAATCTTTGCAGTAGCAGGAAGGCCGGTTTTTCACAGCAGAAGCCCGTCGATCTTTAACAGCGCCTTTGAGGCCCTGTCGATTAACGGGATATACACTGCCATGGCTGCATCTTTTGCAGAAGAGATTATCGATATTGCACGGGAGATCGGTATCTCCGGTCTCAATATTACATCGCCCTTCAAGGAAGAGATTGTGCAATACCTTGACAGGGTGGACGAGACAGCGGGAAAAATCTGCGCAGTCAATACAGTAGTGAATCAGGGGGGGCTATTAACGGGCTATAATACTGATTTTAGCGGCGTGAAGGATGCTCTTTTCCATAATGATGTTACAATAAAAGGCAAAAAGGCGGTTGTCCTCGGGGCAGGCGGCGCAAGCAGGGCTGCGGTATATGCCCTTCTGTCTGCCGGGGCCCAAGTAACCATTGTCAACCGTACCTTTGAAAAGGCTGCGGAGATTGCCGAGGCATCGGGTTGCAGGGCAACGCCCCTTGAACGCATCGGGAATGCCCTTATGGGGGCTGATATCCTCATTTCCTCAATCCCTTCAGGGAAAAGGGTCATTGAACCGGCCTTTCTGGAAAAGGGCCTGGTGATACTCGACGGGAATTATGCCCTTTCCTCAGCGCTCCAGAAGGATGGGAAGGAGAAAGGATGCAGGGTCATTGACGGCCGGGAGTGGCTTCTCTTCCAGGCATTGCCGGCATTTACCCTCTTTACAGGAAGAAAGGCGCCAATAGAGGTTATGGGCAGGGCGCTCTATGAAGAGAGAAGGCCCCAAAAAATGAATATCGCCTTAATCGGTTTTATGGGTACGGGTAAATCAACGGTTGCAGAAAGGCTTGCCCGGGATATGGGTATGGTATGTGTTGATGTCGATAAGAGGATAGAGGAAAAGGCAGGATGTTCCATACATGAGATATTTGAAATAGAAGGAGAGAACGCCTTCAGGTCTTTGGAGAGATCGGAGATTGCGGCAATAGAAGGCCTGTCTGGGGCGGTTATTTCCTGCGGCGGGGGAGCGGTTCTCGATGGGCAAAACAGGGACTTTCTGAAAACTCACGCGGTTTCAGTCTGGCTGTGGGCAGGGGTGGAGACTATTGTAGAAAGGACACGGGGGAGCGAAGAAAGACCCCTCCTGAAGGGAGATGCCATAGAGGCGCAAATCAAGGGTATGATCAAGGAAAGACTCCCTCTTTATGCTCGTACCGGAGAGATGCTCATCAATACAGGGAAGAAAACACCTGAAGAAATCGCAGGGAGGATCAGGAATGAGATCGATAACCTCGTCAAGAATTAGCGGGACCGTGAATGCCCCTCCCTCAAAGAGTATGACAGGCAGGGCAATAGCCGCGGCCCTCCTCGCCGAGGGTACTACCATAATTAAAACCCCGTCATACTGTGATGATGCCCTCGCAGCTATCAGGGTAGCAGAGACTTTGGGGGCAGGGATTATCAGGAAGCGTGATAAAATTGTGATCACAGGCAATGGGGCCTTGAAGGGTGAGGTAAAAGGGAATCTCCTTGATTGCGGGGAATCAGGGCTTACCATGCGTATGTTTGCCCCCATTGCATGTCTCCTTTCCCATGAAGTAACCCTTGGGGGATCAGGTTCCCTCCTCAAAAGACCGATGAACATGATCGAGCGGATAGGAATGATAGGCGCTTTATGCCGGACAGAGAAGGGCTTCCCCCCTGTTGTGGTGAAAGGGCCTCTCAGAGGGGGTCTTATAGGGGTTGATGCATCCGTAACCTCCCAATTTCTGACAGGCCTTCTCATGGCCCTTCCCCTGTGCGGGGCTGATTCGCGGGTCATTGTTACCCGCCTTGCAAGCAGACCCTATGTTGCAATGACCCTCTCGCTCCTTGGGATATTCGGGATAGAGGTTGACCATGATGAGCAGTATGATGAGTTTTTTATTAAAGGAAATCAGGCATACAAGTCATGTGTCTGTAAGGTAGAAGGGGACTGGTCCGGAGCCGCTTTTCTTCTTGTTGCAGGGGCTATTGCCGGGGCTTTGGAGGTCCGCGGATTGAACATGGATTCCTTTCAGGCCGACAAGGCCATTATGGAGGCCCTGACAAAGGCCGGGGCAGAGATCATAATTGGCGCTGATTCCATATCAGTAAAAAAGAAGGAGCTTAAAGGATTTGAATTTGATGCTACTGATTGCCCTGATCTTTTTCCTCCTCTCGTAGCCCTTGCAGCCAACTGTTCAGGGAAAAGCACCCTTTACGGCGCTGAACGGCTCCGCCACAAAGAGAGCGACCGGGCTGCAGTGCTTGCGTCCGAGTTTGCCAAACTGGGGATTAAGATCCTCCTCACAGAGAACAGAATGGAGGTCTTTGGGGGCAATATAAAGGGTGATTCTGTTGAATCCCGTAATGACCACAGGATTGCCATGGCCTGTGCAATAGCGGCCCTCAACGGGGAAGGGGAGGTGACCATAGGAAATTCAGAATGTGTCTCCAAATCCTATCCCGATTTTTTTGAAACCTTAGAAAGGATAAGGGTGTCCTCATGAACAGCTTCGGCAGTCTTTTCAGAATTACCATACTCGGCGCGTCCCATGGTGAATGCGTGGGCGTCCTTATAGACGGCTGTCCTGCGGGGCTTTTGCTCTCGGAAGACGATCTCCTGGAAGACCTGGAACGGAGAAGAAGCGGCCGGGAAGGGACAACGGCACGGAGAGAGGCGGATATCCCTTTTATAAAGAGCGGCCTATTCAAGGGGAGAACTACCGGGACGCCGATCCTCATACTCTTTGAAAACAGGGATATCGATTCCTCAGCCTATGAAAGGATCAGGAATACCCCAAGGCCCGGCCATGGCGACTTCGTTGCCTTTCACAAATATGGCGGGTTTCAGGACTACAGGGGGGGAGGGGCCTTTTCCGGTCGGCTGACTGTGGGGCTTGTGGCAGCCGGGGTTATTGCAAAGAGACTTATAGAACCGGTGAAAATTTCTGCATCATTGATTGAAGCGGGCGGCTCAAGGGATATCAGTGAAGCAATACAAATAGCCCTGCAAAATAAGGACTCTATAGGGGGCATTGTGGAGTGCAGGGCTGAGGGTATACCAATAGGCTTAGGGGAGCCATTTTTTGACTCCGTTGAATCCCTTATCAGCCATATAGTATTTGCTATTCCTGGCATTAAGGGCATAGAGTTCGGCGCAGGCTTTGCGTGCAGCGCCATGGCAGGAAGTGAATATAATGATGCCATTCTGAACAGGGAAGGAAAGACGGAGACGAATCATTGCGGAGGCATAAACGGCGGGATAACAAACGGCAACGAACTCGTCTTCAGGGTTGCAGTCAAGGCTGCGTCAAGCACGCAGAAGGCGCAGCATACCATTGATTTAACTGATGGCGCGTCTGTGGAGCTTGTTGTCGGCGGGAGACATGATACATGCATTGCCCTTCGCGTACCTGTTATTCTTGAGGCAGTGACGGCGATTGCGTGCGCAGACCTGATGATTATGGAACAAATAATACCGAGGGTGGTGAGGTGATCATTATGGATGTAGACGGGGTGCGTAAAAATATCGATCAGATTGATTATGAGGTTATGGCCCTCATGAAGAGGAGAATGGAACTCGGGCTGCGGCTGAAGAAGCTGAAAAACAGCATTTGTGAACCTGAGAGAGAAAAGAAGGTCCTTGAGAATGTACGTCAATACTCCCATGGCGTCATCACACCCGAATTTTCCGAGAGACTATACAGGGAGATTATGGAGGAGAGCAAGCGGCTCCAGCAGCAGGAACTGAAGCTCGCCGGATTTCAGGGAGAGCACGGCGCTTACAGTGAGGTTGCCTCCCTTGTCTACGACCCTTCCCTTGTGCCGATTCCGTGCAAGGAATTTCAGGAGGTCTTTGATGAGGTGGCAACAGGCCAGCTTGACTTTGGTATCGTGCCCGTGGAAAACTCCCTTGAGGGGGCAGTCACCCAGGTTAATGATCTTTTAACGGAGACTGATCTCAAGATTGTCGGAGAGATTCATATCCCCATTCACCATGCCCTCCTTGCCCTTCCTGAAACGGAGTACCAGGACCTGAGGATTGTCTATTCCCACCCCCAGGCCCTCGGCCAGTGCCGGGGATTCATTGCAGGGCATAAACTCGAAGCAAGACCCTTTTACGATACGGCAGGGGCTGCACGGATGCTCTCTGAGGAGAGGCCCGAGGCTGCCGGGGTCATTGCCCATAAGTTCTGTGCTGAATTGTACCATTTGGAGATCATAAAGGAGAATATCGAAGACCATGAATCGAATGCTACAAGGTTTGTGCTCTTGTCCAGGAAAGAGAGCGCGGAACAGGGAGACAAGTGTTCCATAATATTTTCCATAGCCCATGAAGCGGGCGCCCTATTTTCCATCCTGAAGATATTTTCCGACAGAAGGATAAGTCTTACAAGGATAGAATCAAGACCGGTCCGGACCGGCTTGGGCAATTATACGTTTTTTCTTGATTTTGAAGGGTCGAACAAGGATGAAAAGGTAATCAATGCCTTAATGGATGTTGAACAGAATACAGTAAAATACAAGTTTCTCGGGTGTTACAGAGGGAGAAAAGCATGAAAATTGCAATAATAGGTGCAGGGCATATGGGCTCATGGCTCGCAAGGGAGATGTGTGGAAATCATGAAATTGCCGTATTTGACAGGGACAGGGAGAAGGCCGGCACCCTTAAGGGTACTGCTTTGTTATCCCGCCTTTCCGAAATAGAATCCTTCAGACCTGAGCTACTGGTCAATGCAGTAAGCCTCCAGAACACCATTGCGGTCTTCGAAGAGGTGGCGTCCTTTCTTTCCAAAGACACCATCATCTGCGACGTTGCGTCAATAAAGACGGGAATACCCGATTATTACGAAAGGGGCGGGTTCAGATTTGTCTCCCTCCATCCTATGTTCGGGCCTACCTTTGCGGATATGTACTCATTAAAGGAAGAAAACGTCATCATCATCAAGGAATCGGACAGGGAGGGGGCTCAGTTTTTCAGGGACTTCTTTGCTGTTATGGGTCTTAATATCTTTGAATATTCCTACAAGGAGCATGACAGGATGATGGCCTATTCCCTTACCCTTCCCTTTGTGTCAACAATGGTCTTTGCCGCCTGTATTGATGCGAAGGCAGTGCCGGGGACTACCTTCAGGAAGCATATGAATATCGCAAAGGGTCTTTTATCGGAAGACGACAATCTCCTTGCCGAGGTCCTCTTCAGCCCCCATTCCCTTGAGGAGGTGGAGAAGGTCACCTCCCGCCTTGAATTGCTCAAGCATATCATCCGTCAGAAGGATTATGAAGAGGCAGAGGAGTTCTTCGGGAGATTGAGAAGCAATCTGCTCTGATGAGTGCTTGGCAGCATTCGGTTTCTTCCGCAGCGCACAGCGGATGCCGGAAATTAATCTTATAATTGGAAC
>PNOM01000034.1 GCA_013824835.1 Syntrophus sp. (in: bacteria)
TGTGCCCCAGATAATACTTCCATTTTTGTGGCGGCACTGTACCTCGAAGTTTTTGACGAAACCATGTTTACTCAACAGTCCAATTAATGTGTCGCGGTCCTCAGGGTTTGTATAAAGTTGGGACCCCGTATCTGTAATGGTGTTGATTAATTCTTCAGGTGATTCATATCCAAGCATGTGGGCGACGGCAGGATTAGCACTGATGAAACACCCCTCAAGGGTTGTCCGGAATATACCTTCAACGGCGTTCACGAAGATATTCCGGTATTTCTCCTCGCTCTTCTTCAGTTCCTCTTTAGCAAGTTTGCGGTCGGTGATGTCACGGATGCTTGAGCGAGAACCAAGGTTTTTCCCTTGCTCATCATGGATAGTTTGCCAGGATATGGAAACCCATTTGAGGTTCCCGTCTTTGGAACAAATACGAAACTCGACATCATTTCCGCTTGAGCCTTGAAGCGCCCCCTCAAGGTGTTTTGTTATTCTGCCCCTGTCGGTTTCATATACAATGGATAAAGGGAAATCCTTCATAACCATGCACTCTTGTGCCGAATACCCCGTAAGACGCAACACTGCCGGACTAATCCAGATTACCTTTCCGTCGGGTCCTATCCAGGTTTCCCAGTCGTATGTGTAATCAGCGATGGCGCGGAATTGTTCTCTGCTTTGATAGAGCACCTCCTCCGTCCGTTTCTTCTCGGTGATATCTGTAACCACTGTGAGAAGGTAATCTTCGTCGGATATTTTTATTCTTGTAGAGTTAAACAATCCATACCTTGCTTCTCCACCCCTTATTCTCATCAGTAACTCAAGATTTTCCACGTATCCCTTTTTGTTGAGCTCATTCAGAAAAAGGGCTCTCTGTTCCGGTGTTATGTATCCAATACCTGTAGAGGTATTTCCAATCAGATCCTCTCGCTTAAGACCCATGACCTTTGAGAATGCCTCGTTTACATCGGTGTATCTGCCCTCCCTGATTGTCGTTATGGCCATAGGGATAGCACTTTTCAGGAAAGCTACCGCAAACTTATCCTCGCTCTCCCGGAGCTTTTTCCCTATCTGCATACGTTCTACTTCTGATTGTTCCAGTTCTTTAATTCTTTGTTTCAGGAAGGATATCTCTTCGATTAACTCCTGTTTTGTCTTTGATGTATTGTTCATCAGGTTCTCCCGTAGCGGTCAATGGTTCTGAGATATGTCAATCTATTAAGAAGATTTACAAATATCCATCGAGGCGTCAAACGTAAATCTATGTAAAATATAGTTGCCTCCGCCAATTCAATCAATAGATTCCTCGAAGCTCTGCTTCGGGGTAGTTGATTTGCATAAGTAAATGCGATGATGCGAAGGCTCGTAAAAGCGGGAATGCAAAGAAATATTCTTCTGTTTTGCCGCATATCCGCTTCCACGCTTTATCGCGTAGACTTTTGCAACTATGCATATGTATCCTTGTAAATGATCTCTATCATCTCATCCAGCTTCCCCCTGTCACGCATATTGTCTGTCCGGTAATATATTCCCCTTCCTCTGAAACAAGAAAAACTGCGGTATTTGCCACATCCTGAGGGGTTCCTTTTCTCGGGTATGGTATGTTTTCATACATCCTTTCAATCTCGTCTTCAGGATATATATGGGGGATAAACTCGTTATAAATGAAACTCGGGGCAATGGTGTTTGCCGTGATGTGATAGGGGGCCGCCTCCATGGCAAGACATCTCGTAAATGCCATGGCCCCTGCTTTCGCAGCCGCATAATGGGCGTGACCCGCCTTCAGCCCCATAAAACCTGCTACAGAGGTGATAGTTACGATACGACCGTAATTCTGCTTCATCATGGCAGGCATTACTGCCCTGGAACAGTAGAAGGTTCCCCTGAGGGATGTATTGATCACAATATCCCACATGTCGTCTGTCATATCCGCAACCTGGGATGGACGATTTGTCCCCGCGTTATTCACAAGGATATCGATATGACCGAATTTCTCAAGGGCAGCATGAACCGCCCTTTCTACCTCTGCCCTGTCTGTTACATCGCATTTGAGACCGAGGGTCTCTATGCCGTATAGGTCCTTAATATCCCCAGCGACATCAAGGACCCGATCTTCATGGGCATCGGTTATGATCACCTGTGCGCCCTCTTTTGCCATGGCCCGTGCAGTTGCCTGTCCTATACCTGCCCCTGCGGCTGCGGTCAGTAATGCTACTCTGTTTTTAAGTCTCATAGTTCAACCTCTCCTGCATATCGTACATAATAAATTTCTGATGCCTCAAACACAAAGAAAGCATGCCGGCATTAAAGAACCGAAAGACTGTTTTTGTCTTACGCCCCCTATAGGGTACTGATTCTTGTCTTTTTTATCAAGATTTGCCTTCAATCGGAATGATTCCCCGTAGCTTGCTGCGGGGTAACAACATTTCCTCGCCCCCGGGGGAGAGGGTAGGGTGAGGGGGATGTGGTTCTTATTCCACTGATACCCCGTTGCTTGCAGCGGAGAGTTTCATTTATGGGCAAGCCCTCAGCTATACTGAAATAATAAATTAATATATATGGACGGCTCCTTGCACGGTGCGAAAACTTGATCTGCATCGCTCTGCTTGCCTCGGTCCTCCAGCGTATCACGATACGCCTACGGTCTGCGAGGCTTCACAGCCCAACGCACCTGAAGCTTCCTTCCGTGCCAGGAGCCACTCCATCCGGCACTATTATTTTTCTTTTAACGCTGAGGATGCCGGAATATACTGCACACTGAAGAACCAGCATAAAACATGGTTATCCGATGTCTTATTTATACCGGTAATTATTCGCACGGTAAATGCGTATGGTTACCGGTGTCGGCCGACCAGGAGGAGCGGATTATACAGACCAGGAGCATAGACTGGATGATATAGAGAAGTATTATGAGGCTTTTGGCTGAACTGAAATAAACTGGGGGATACAATTCCAACAGAAAAGTACCTATAATTTCCATAAAAGTGTTTGCCCTTTCCCATAGGGGTCGGTAATATATAGAGAGCCTTCATGGGGGCAATCCTGTCGCAGGAAAAGGAGTGGAGAATGAAAAAAATATCTCTTGTCATGTGTGCATTGTTATTCTCTGTAGTGTGTACATCTTTGGGCTACGCAAAGGGTCTCGGCGACTTGCTGAAGGACACGGGAATTGCAGGGCAGACCTCTTCAAAGGCAGGCCCGGATAATAAAACTACCGCCTCAGGCCTTAAGGAAGCGCTTGAAATAGGGACAGGCAACGCAGTAAAATCTGTATCCAGGACTGACGGATACTTCGGTAATCAACTGGTTAAAATCCTCCTGCCGGACAAAATCCAGAAAACAGCCGATGTGCTCAGCAAGATGGGGTACCAGAAACAGGTTGATGATTTTATCCTCTCCATGAACCGCGCTGCTGAAAAGGCAGCCCCCAAGGCAGTTGCACTGTTTGTTGACGCCATAAAGGGCATGAATTTTGATGATGCACAGAAGATCCTTCAGGGCAGCGATACTGCCGCTACCGACTATTTCAAGACAAAAACCTCACAGAAACTCCATGATGCCTTCAAGCCGACCGTGTCTGCAACCATGAACCAGGTCGGCGTAACCCGTTCCTATAAAGAAATGATGGGCAAGGCCGACGGTGTTCCTTTTATAAGCAAGGAGTCAGTGGACCTTGATAATTATGTGACCAACAAGACCCTCGACGGTCTCTTCACCATGGTAGGACAGGAAGAAAAAAATATCAGGACAAACCCTGCTGCCAGGACAACAGGACTGTTGAAAAGCGTTTTTGGAAAGTAGGATATACCATTCATTTTATGTTCGGGCAACAGGCCCGGAAAGGAGAAAACATGCTTAAAGAATTTAAGGAATTTGCCATGAAAGGGAATGTCATGGATCTGGCTATAGGCATCATAATAGGGGGCGCTTTCGGAAAGATCGTCTCCTCCTTTGTTGCGGACGTTATCATGCCTCCTATCGGCCTGCTTCTTGGCAAAATGGATTTCAACAACCTTTTCGTAAATCTGTCCGACAAGACCTTTTCAACCCTGGCCGAGGCAAAAAAGGCAGGGGCGCCTACCCTTAATTATGGCTTGTTTATTAATACCATCATCGATTTCGTGATTGTTGCGTTTGTGGTGTTTCTTCTCGTAAAACAGATAAACCGTTTAAAAAAGGCAGCGCCCCCGGCTCCTGCAGTTGCCACCAGGGAGTGTCCCTTCTGCTTTACCGCGATTCCTGTAAAGGCCGTGCGCTGTCCCCATTGCACATCCCAGCTATGACTTTCTTGCATGGGAATTTCCCCATGATCTGCCTGCACCGGAAAACCGGCACGAACGTTTTTATTGCCCTTTGCCTTTTCTCCCTGCTTTTTGCTGTTCCATTCCCGGCTATCGGGGAGCAACCCCGCTATAAAAACGTTATCGTCCTTGTTGGCGACGGCATGGGCTCTACCCATACAACGATCACGCGCTGGTACAAGAAGGGGATGCCCCTTGCCCTCGACAGAATGTATATCGGCGGTATACGCACCTATGGGGCAGACTCGCTCATCACCGATTCCGCCCCTGCCGCAACTGCCTTTGCCTCCGGCCATAAAACCGGCGACAAGATGATCGGCATACTTCCCGGAAAGGTGACGATTCCCGGTGTACCGGCCATTCCCGATGAATTGCACTATAAGCCCGTAGCCACCATCCTTGAAGGCGCCAAGGCCACAGGCAGATCAGTAGGCGTTGTAGCTACTTCCAATATCCAGCACGCAACACCTGCTGCCTTTACCGCCCATTGGCCGGATCGGGGTAATTACAACGAGATTGCAAAGCAGCAGGCCTATCTCAATATCGACGTACTCTTCGGAGGGGGCAGGCGATATCTCCGTCTCGAAGAAGACGGTGGAACCAGAACAGATGGCGAAGACCTTCTGAAAGTGCTCGCCTCCAGGGGATATCGCATCGTCAGCACCCGCAAGGAAATGCTTGCAGCGAGTTCAACAAAAATCTGGGGGCTTTTTGCCGATGATGACATGGCCTACGAGTTCGATCGGCGCAGATTCTCCCCCGAACAGCCCACCCTTGCTGAAATGACGATAAAGTCCATTCAACTCCTTTCTAAAAACCCTAAAGGCTTCTTCCTCTTTGTCGAAGGAAGCAAGATAGACTGGGCCTCCCATGCAAACGATCCCATTGGTGTTATCAGCGATGTCCTTGCCTTTGATGACGCAGTCGGCATTGCCGTCGATTTTGCAGAGAAAGACCGACAGACTCTGGTCGTAGCCTTGTCTGACCACGGATGCGGAGGGATGTCTCTCGGCAGCAAAAATGCGTATTCAACACTCCAGTGGGAAGCAGTCTTTACGTCCCTGAAAAAGGCCCTCCTCACCGGAGAAGGGATCGAGGCAGAGCTTGCGGGCACTCAATCGGAAGGGAAAATACGGGAAGTAATGTCGAAATATTATGGGATCAGCAGCCTGAAACCTGAAGAGGTGAAGGCCATACAGGGTGCACAAAAGGGGAGGATGAACTCTGCAGTGGGTCCCATGATCAGCGCCAGGTCCCATATCAACTGGACAACGGGCGGCCACACAGGAGAGGACCTGTTTATCTACCTTTACGGTATCAGGAAACCAATAGCTCTCATGGAAAATACCGGGATTGCCCACATGATCGCAGGGGGGATGGGATTTGACCTTACCTCAATTGACCGCAGGCTTTTTGTACAGGCAGACCAAGCCTTTGGCGCTATAGGCGCAAAGACTGCCATTGACCGTTTGCAAAGCGAAAATCCCGTGCTCATCGTTCAAAAGGGCAATAAAAGGGCAGAGCTGCCATTTGGTAAAAATATCATGAAGATCACCTCTCCGTCTGTAAAAACCTATACCCTTGAGGGGATCACGGTCCTTGCACCCATAACAAAAAAGGCATATATCCCGAGGCAGGCAGTATCTCTCTTTAATAAAACTGAATGACGCTGATCACAAAGAGTGCCCCGAGTATTACGGGCCAGTATAGAAGCTTTGATATATAATTATTCTTATAGGCGACAAAGGACATCCTCTTTGTGATCACGAGAAGAACGGAACTTATCGGCACCCATAAGAGGGCAAGATACATGGCAAAGTAAAAATATTCCAGATAGAATATTTCCTGGGTCGGTATCTTTCCTCTCGTGCTGATATGGGAAAAAATCAGCACAAAGAACATCGACCCTACAAAAACAAGACCTTCTCCAATGTCCATGGCGAATTTTTTTGACATTTTCTCTTCTGTATTAATAAACATGATCGCAAACAAAAGGAGGGCAACGATAATAAGAGGGGTCATATTGCGGATAAATGCATCCATGAGGTTTCTCTTTATCATTACATTGAAACAGAGCTCAGGGAGACCTTCCTGCCCGACGTAATTCTGAATTCCAAAGTTGGTGTCGTAGTTTTTTGATATAAACTCATAAAAGGTACTCTTTATTTTCCAGTCAGGAAGTGCAAAATTTTTGTCCAGTCCGGGGAGGGCCCCTGGATTCAGAAGCTTGTAGGAATCCATATCAGGGATAAGCACTATGTTTTTTCCAGGTTCTTTGGTGCTGATACGAATTCTGATCACTTCATGATCTACCGGGTAGTCTGAATAATCAAAATGCTGATATAATGCCCCTGAGAAACGCCATCCCATTACCTTCCCGTCCTTAACCCGCTGGGAATAGGCCTCTTTAATTACTGTGTCATCAATCCCGTCCGGCAGCACAAATCCTTCCGTAATGCCCTTGTGGAACTTGTCGGAATACTTCTGCCATATATAACCGCTTACCAACATTTTGTTTGATCCGGAAAACTCAATTGAGTTGATAAAAATACCTGTGGGAATATATACGGGCTGTCCTGTCTGTTTTTGAAAGGATGCCTTGTCGTATTTATTGGTGAAGTTTTTAAGACTTGCCTTGTTGTGAATTCTTGTGCCCTTGTTTTTCAGATCATTATCATAAGAGAGGGCAATCTTCCATACAAGACCTATGCTAACCAGGAATAGAACGGAGACAATGGCGGAGGCCTTCCAGAGATTGCCGTTATCCCCCTCATAGACCCTCAGAAGAATTGATGTGCATGACAATAAAAAGAGTGCTGATATGACGGCAATTTGCATCAATTGCTGACGGAGTATATCAATGTCTACGGGAATATCTTTTTTGATAAAGGAAGTGTGGAGCGACCACCCGGTTGAGGGAATCGGCAGGTACACAAGCCATGAAGGAAGTCCGGTGGTAACACTCGCGTGGTCCGCGATCCCCTTCTCGCCCTTGATTGACTTATTCCCTATGGATATCAGGTCTTTAACATTGGAATCGTTTGCTACATCAACAAATGTTTTCTGATTTTTTGCAAATTCGTCGTTAAGATGATAGAGGTATGTGCCCTTTTTTGATATGACAGAGCCATGTCCACCTGGCCCATAATCAATTGACTCAACGATCCTCCTGATCTCACCCAGGGATATATCAAGGGCAACCACCCCTATGGGGACAGCCTTTTTTGTTAATGGATCGTTCCTGAAAAAAGGGACGGAGTATGTAGTCATCAGGGTAGCGCCAGCCGTGCCGAAATAGGGCTCAATCCACGCAGGGCCTTGAGCGAGGGGCATAGAAAACCATTCGTGCTCGGGCCTTGTATACTCATAGACAGATTCGACCTGGGTGAGATGGGGTTTCCCCTGTTTCTTCGAATAGTAGGGCGCGTACAATCTCCTTGCAGGGCTATATGCATATGGTGTATAGGCAACGCCAATACCGTGGAGATGGGGATTTTGTTCTAATGCAGCCTTAAGCCTTGCGGGGATTGAATCGCGGGCCAGTGTGCCTTTACTCAAGTCATTGGCAATGGCATGGACTATAGACATATTTTTCTTAAGGACATCATCGATCTCGCCGGCAGCTTTTTCTGAATGATTGATTACCCTTTCCCGGGCGCTGTGAACAACACGGTTTTTATAGGAGAGGTGGTTATAGACAAGGGACACAGACAGAAAAAAGGTTATTATGGCAAGACCTGACAAGAACCAAAATATTGTTTTTTGGCCCATACTCAACCGGCCGATTTCTTTGCAGGTAATAATCTTTATCATCTGAGCCTCTTGAAAACCCTTAAATTAGCCCTGTTTCTTGATGAATTATAAGGTATTTAGGTTCTCCTTATGGTAAAATGTGTTGTCGAAACAACAAGTTACAAAGGAGAGCCAGTGCAATTATTGGAAAGAATATCATGGTTAAAAACCAGAATACAAGAGAATTTATTTCCCCATCTCAGGGAATGCCTTGATGATCCTTTAACAGAGAAACAGAAGGACCTTATTATGATTCTGGAGGTCATAGAAATAGAAAGATATGTGACACGGGAACAAAGAAAAATGCCAGGGGATACAAGGAGACTTGGGCAGGATACAAACTTCGTATCGATACTGCCTGCTGCGGTCTCCCCATCCCTGCCATTCTCGGGAAAAGTGCGTAAAAAATGAGGGATAAAAAGAGGAAAATGACGATAGCGCCCTGTAGGGATACTTCCGGGCTGCAATGAGGGGCAAATCTGGCTATGATGAGATGGGAAAGCCAGGAGTTTTGTAAGACTCAGTAGACAAGAGATAGTGTTCCCTCAGTTACAGGGAAGAGATAACTGATTTGATTTGCTAATATTTTAACAATCTGTTATAAAATAAACCTGTTTTTATGAGTATGAGGATTGAAGAGTTTGATTATTTTCTGCCCAAGGAGCTGATCGCCCAACATCCGGAAAGAGAAAGGGCATCGTCCCGTCTCCTCGTCTTGAATAGGGCAGAGAAGACTATTGAACATGTGTATTTTTCCCGTATCGTCGACTATCTCCACGAAGGCGATCTTCTCGTGCTCAATGATAGCAGGGTTTTTCCGGCGCGGTTAAAGGCGGTAAAAGAGACCGGCGGGGTTTTGGATATCCTTCTTGTTGAGAAAAGGACAGATAACCAATGGCTGTGCCTGGTGAAGGGCGCCAGGAAGGGGACGAAAGATTTAACGGTTTCCATGGGACAGGGGAAGGCGGTATTGTCGTGGGATGACAATGAAGGCTCCTGGGTGATAAATTTATTGTGCCATGGAAACAGTTTTGATTTTATAAGAAAATATGGAGTGATGCCTCTTCCTCCCTATGTAAAGAGGAAAGAGGGGAGTGACCCGGAAGATTTTGAGAGGTATCAGACCGTGTATGCAGAACCGATGGGGTCAATTGCAGCGCCGACCGCGGGTTTTCATTTCACGGAGGGGCTCCTTGATCAGCTTGCAGAAAAAGGCGTTAATGTAGCAAAGATAACGCTTCATATAGGAATCGGCACCTTCTCTCTCATAAAGACAGAGATGGTGGAGGAACATGTTATGCACCGGGAGTATTACGAGCTCTCTCCTGAAGTAAAAGCTGCAATAATGCAGGCAAAGAAACAGGGGAGAAGGGTGATAGCATGCGGAACAAGCGCGGTGAGGACATTGGAGACGATAGGGTCCTTGAACGGTAACACGCCCCTTGCAGGATATACGGATATTTTCATTTATCCCGGTTATCCCTTCAAGGCGGTAGATGCCCTGATCACCAATTTTCATTTGCCGAGATCGACACCTCTCCTGCTGGCCGCAGCCTTTGCCGGCAGGGATGAGATCAAATGGTGTTACAGGGAGGCTGTAGCGAAAGGATACCGGTTTTACAGTTACGGGGATGCGATGCTGGTAGTATGAAGACTATGGAGATTTTAAAAGAGGATGGTCTTGCAAGGCTTGGTATAGTGAGGACAGCACACGGAGAGGTCAAAACTCCTGTTTTTATGCCTGTCGGTACCCAGGGCGCAGTGAAGGCTGTTACCCACAAAGACCTGAAGGAGATGGGTGTACAGATCATCCTCGGGAATGCATATCATCTTTATTTAAGGCCCGGTGACGGTCTTATAAAAGATTTTGGGGGTATTCACGGCTTCAGCGGATGGGATGGTGCAGTGCTGACGGACAGTGGCGGATATCAGGTCTTCAGTCTCGGTGTACTCCGGGAGATAAAGGAAGATGGCGTAGTGTTCCAGTCCCATATAGACGGCTCAAGGCACTTTCTTACCCCGGAGAAGTCGATAGAGATACAGGAGAATATCGGCGCCGATATATGTATGTGTTTTGACGAATGTGCGCCCTACCCTTCTTCCTTTGAATATACAAAAAACTCTGTTGAGCTGACATCGAGGTGGGCGAAACGGTGTAAAGATGCGAAGAGGATTGACGGGAGACTTCTCTTCGGGATCATTCAGGGTGGTTTTTATGACACCCTCCGGGTAAAATCAGCCCGCGATCTGGTAAGTATGGATTTTGACGGGTATGCAGTGGGCGGTTTGAGCGTGGGAGAACCGAAGAGGCTTATGTGGGACATGGTTGATGCAGTGAAGGAGTATCTCCCCCGGGAGAAACCAAGGTATCTAATGGGTCTTGGTTTCCCGGAAGACATTGTGGAAGGAGTAAGTAAAGGCATAGATATGTTTGATTGCGTGATTCCTACGAGACACGCGCGGAACGGCAGCCTTTTTACCTGGAAGGGGAGAATCAATATAAAGCATGCACGGTACACAAGAGATGATGAACCATTAGACAACGAGTGCGGGTGTTATACGTGCAGGAACTTTACAAGGGCCTATCTGAGGCATCTTTTTGTCTCTCATGAATTGACCGGTTACTATCTCAACACCCTCCATAATCTGTTTTTTTATGCCGACATGGTAAACAGGATGCGGGAGGCGATCAGGGAAGGGAGATTCGAAGGTTTTTACGAAGAATTCAGAACGAAACAGGAAGGAGGTGAATTGCAGGATGAATATAGCGTATGCAATGGGTAGTGGTGGTCAGGCTGCGCAGGGGGGTGCCGGTCAGTTAATGGCCTTTTTGCCTCTCATACTTCTCTTTGTGGTCTTTTATTTTTTACTTATCAGACCTCAACAGAAAAAGGCTAAACAGCAGAAATTGTTTCTTGAGAATTTGAAAAAAGGCGATGATGTTGTTACTTCAGGCGGAATGTATGGTAAAATAACGGGTATTACGAACGATACGGTTACCATGGAGATTGCCGAGAAGATCAGGGTAAAGGTGTTAAAAAGCTCAATAGTAATGACTGTAGGGAAAGGAGAATAAAGTGGCAAGGTATGAGAATATAATTGTGATTAACCCCGATTGTACAAAGGAGGAAGAAGAGGAACTGTTGAAGAGAATTACCGCCAATATGGAAAAGGCCGGTGCAGTCACTGCGAAGCTTGATGACTGGGGTGTAAGAAGACTTGCCTATCCCATCAAGAAAAAAGACAGGGGCCATTACTTCTTTTTCCTCCTCGATATGGACGAAGACAAGGTGGCTGGTCTTGGTAAATTCTATAGAACAGTAGACAACATACTCCGCCATATGTTTGTAGTAGTAGATCAGGCAAAAAAGGTCCTTGAAAAGGCGCCTGAACCGGTTGTCTTTGATGAGCTGGAGGGCGAATACTCGTGAACAAAGTTTTCCTTACGGGGAAAATGAAGGTTGTACCTGAGATTATGCATACCCCGAAAGGAGAAAGGGTCGTTTCATTTCCTTTATGGACTGAAGATGATGCATTCAGCATTGATGTAGTCTATGCGGACCAGCAGGGTATCAAGGATTTTAGCAGAATGGTCGGAAGCAAGATCATGGTGTCGGGTATGTTAACAAAGTCAATGGATAGACGCCATGAATTCAGGCTGAAGGCTCATAATATTTTTTGGATGGAGGAATAGATGCCAAGACCAACAACAAGACCAGCTAGTAGAAGTCATGATTCTGGAAAGAAAAGGGTATATGTGAGGAAAAGGGTATGCAGGTTCTGCCAGGATCAGAACCTTGAGATCGATTATAAGGACCCGAAGCTTTTAAAGCATTTTATTACAGAGCGGGGAAAGATCATGCCCAGGAGGATGACCGGCACCTGCGCCAACCATCAGAGAAAGCTGAAAGAGGCAATAATGATGGCCAGGCATATCGCTTTTCTTCCTTTTACTACACTTTCAAAATAATGGAGGAAAGAGATGAAGGTTATTCTTACTGAGGACCTACGGGGTACAGGAAAAAAAGGTGAGGTTGTTGAGGTAAAGGATGGATACGGAAGGAACTTTCTGATACCGAAAGGGCAGGCGCTTCCCGCATTCGAGGGTAATATCAAGAGGATTGAGCATGTGGTAAAGAGCATTGCAAACAAGAGAATGCGGGAACTGAAGACCGCTGAAGAGATCAAGACAAGGCTGGAAGAGGTTACTCTTCATGTGAAAAAGAAGGTCGGTCTCGACGGAAAACTTTTTGGCTCTGTAACCCATAAGGAGATCGCTGAAGAGATTAAGCGCGTTCTGGGTATGGATGTTGACAAGAAACATGTAAAAATAGACGAGCCGATCAAGATGATCGGTGCATATACCGTGGAGGTCCATTTAGGACAGGGAGTGAACGCGGCAGTTAAGATTGAAGTGGAAGAACACGAATAAGGATAGATGATCAAAGAACCGAAGCGCACCAGGGAGACGAAGCTCAGGGTACCGCCGCAGAATCTGGAGGCTGAGCAATCTCTTCTCGGTGGTCTGCTGGTTGATGCGGAGTCAATTAACAAAGTAGCCGATATCGTTGGTCCGGATGATTTTTACAAAGAGGCCCACTCGAAAATATACGGGGTCATACTTGATCTCTATGATAAAAATGAGCCTATAGACCTTATTACCGTTAGCAGCGCAGCTAAAGATAAGGGTATTATTGAAAGAATCGGGGGAATTACCTACCTCAATACCCTCGTAGACCAGATGCCCAGTGCTGCGAATATTGCCCAGTATGCCAAGATGGTCAGGGAAAAGGCGCTTGTCCGGAATCTCATGAATGTGGCTACGGAGATCATAGAAAAAGGGCACGATGTTGATTCAGGCGTAGAGAACTACATAGATGATGCAGAAAAGATGATTTTCCAGGTCGCTGAGAACAAACTGCGGCCTTCTTTCTTTTCTGTACGGGACATAGTTAAAGAAAACGTAAAAACCATCGAGAGGCTTTCCCAGAACAAGCAGTCCGTTATCGGGGTGCCTACAGGGTTTACAGACCTTGACAGAGTGACAAGCGGCCTGCAGCCCTCTGATCTCATCGTGGTTGCAGGAAGACCGAGTATGGGTAAAACGGCTTTCTGCATGAACATTGCCCAGTTTGTAGGGAACCAGGACGGCAATTCTATGCAGGTGGGTATCTTCTCTCTCGAAATGTCAAAGGAACAGCTTGTCACAAGACTCTTGAGCTCCGAATCGGAGGTGGGACAGTCGAAACTCAGAACAGGGGCCCTATCCGGGATGGACTGGCAACGGCTCGCACAGGCCGCGGGCAAGCTCTGTGATGCATCCATTTTTATCGATGATTCTCCCGGTATGAGCGTTCTTGAACTCCGCGCCAGGGCAAGGAGATTGAAAAAAGAGCATGGCTTGAGCCTGCTTATTATCGATTATCTCCAGCTCATGAGGGGCAGAAGCAATATGGAAAGAAGGGAACAGGAGATCTCGGAGATTTCGAGGTCTTTAAAAGGCCTTGCAAAAGAGTTGAATATACCGGTTATTGCCATATCCCAGCTGAACCGGATGGTTGAACAGAGGGAGGACAGGAGACCAAGGCTCTCCGATCTCAGGGAATCGGGCGCTATTGAACAGGATGCTGATGTGATCATATTTATTTACAGGGATGAGGTGTACATTAAGGACAAAGAGGAAAACAAAGGTATTGCTGAGATTATTATCGGAAAGCAGCGGAACGGGCCGACAGATACAATAAAGCTTGCCTTTCTGAGTGAATGTGCTGCATTCAGGAACCTCTATATAGAAAGATGAATATCCCTAACCTCTTATCAATTTTCCGTCTTTTTCTTACCATCTTTTTTGTGGCGGCCATTATGCAAGGAAGGTACCGGACTGCCTTGTATCTTTTTATCCTCCAGGGATTGACCGATCTCCTTGACGGTTTTCTTGCCCGGGCGATGAACAAGAAGACTTCTCTCGGGGCCTTTCTTGATCCTGTTGCAGACAAGGCGATGCTGGTTTCTGCCTATGTAGTGCTCTCTGTATATAATATTATTCCCCTCTGGGTGACAATGGTCATACTTCTTAAGGATCTGACTGTTGCATGCGGGTTTCTGGGCCTCTATAAACTCTTTGGAATGGTAAAGCTGGTTCCGACCATATTCGGCAAGGCGAGCACGTTCTGCCAGATCTTTACTGTTGTCTATGTCCTCTGGTCCATCTCGTTTCCAGCAATTGCTCTTCCAAGGGACTATCAGTCATTCTTTTTCTATGTCACGGCTATCCTTACCGTGATTGCAGGCATTCAGTATGTAACAAGAGGGTTCCGTATCCTGCTGAAAAAAGAAGCTGTCTAAATCGTCCTGCAATGAATGAAATGGTTGACAGGACAGGTGCTTTTGATTACTATTAAGAAAAAAAGGGGATGAGGAGGTAACTATGTCCATTAGAGTTGGTATTAATGGTTTTGGAAGGATAGGCAGGCTTGTCTTCAGGGCAGGCTTTAAAAGCGACAATGTAGAATTTGTTGCAGTGAATGATCTCACGGATGCAAAGACGTTGGGTCACCTCTTGAAATATGACTCTGTACACGGCATCATGGATGGTGAAGTAAAAACAACAGAAAATTCCATCATTGTGAATGGAAAAGAAATGAAAACTTTTGCGGCGAAGGATCCGGAAAGCCTTCCATGGAAAGACCTTGGTGTAGACGTTGTCCTTGAGAGTACGGGAAGATTTACTGACAGGGCAGGGGCTGAAAAACATTTAAAGGCAGGGGCGAAGAAAGTTGTAATATCTGCTCCGGCCAAGGGTCCTGATGTGACCTTTGTCCTTGGTGTAAATCAGGAAATCTACGACAAGACCAAACACCATGTGATATCAATGGGCTCATGTACAACAAACTGCCTGGCCCCCATTGTGAAGGTATTGCAGAATGAATTCGGCATCGAGTATGGACTTATGACCACAATTCATGCATACACGAACGATCAGGTTGTCCAGGACGAACCCCACAAGGACTTAAGAAGGGCCCGTGCAGCCGCGCTTTCAATGATACCGACTACAACGGGCGCAGCCAAAGCCATTTCTGAGGTGATTCCGGAGCTGAAAGGGAAACTGGATGGTCTTGCAATACGGGTGCCGGTCCCCAATGTCTCCATTGTAGACTTTGTTGCTACCCTGTCAAAGGCTACAAGCAAGGAGGAGGTCAACGCGAAATTGATTCAATATGCGAATGGTCCTATGAAGGGGATTCTCTTCTGTTCCAACGAGCCTCTGGTATCGCATGATTATAATGGCAACCCTGCATCGTCTACCGTGGATCTTCCGAACACGAGTGTGATCGGTGGTAATATGGTAAAGGTACTCTCCTGGTATGACAATGAGTGGGGTTTTTCGAACAGGATGCTTGAGCTCCTTTCTTTTATAATGAAATAACGGCGCCTGTCCAGGGTTGCCTAATTAACAGGAGTTGACCATGAAAAGCATAGATCAGGTTGATCTTGAGAATAAGCGTGTTCTTATCCGTGTTGATTTTAATGTACCTATCGATGATCAGGGCAATATCACGGATGATACAAGGATAAAGGCTCATTTGCGCACCATCAGTTACGCGGTGGGTAAGGGCGCACGGGTCATGCTTGCGTCCCATTTGGGACGGCCCAAAGGAAAAAGGACTGAGAAAGACTCGTTGAAGCCCGTGGCGAAGAGGCTTTCCGAGCTTGCAGGCAAAGAGGTCGCCTTCCTTGATGATTGCGTGGGGGAAGCAGTAGAGAAAACGGTAGGGGCAATGAAGGACGGCGATGTAATGCTCCTTGAGAACCTTCGTTTCCATATAGAAGAAGAAAAGAATGACGCAGGGTTTGCTAAGGAACTTGCACAACTCTGCGATGTATATATCGACGATGCATTTGCTGTTTCACACAGGGCAGCTGCATCAAATACGGCTATCACGGATTTTGTAAAGGTATGCGCTGCGGGGTTCCTTCTGAAGGATGAAATTGAATATTTTAACAAGGCTATGGGAAATCCGGAGAGGCCACTCGTTATGATCATCGGAGGGGCAAAGGTATCCGACAAGATAGGTGTCCTCGAGAAGGTGATTGAGAAAGTGGATGTGCTTATTGTGGGCGGGGCAATGGCCTTTACCTTTTTGAAGGCGAAGGGTTATGAGGTCGGGAAGTCCCGGTGCGAAGAAGATATGCTTGACCTCGCGCGAGACATTATGGAAAAGGCAAAGGGCAGAAATGTTAAACTCTACCTGCCAATAGATTCCATGATTGCACAGCAGCCAACCGCTGATAGTGAGGCGAAGGTATGCACAATAGAAAATATGCCGAAAGACTGGATGGGCCTTGATATCGGGCCTGCCACGATTACGCTGTTTTCTGAAGCAATAAGAGATGCGAAGACGATCGTATGGAACGGCCCCCTCGGCATGTTCGAGCTTGAACCTTTCAGCAAAGGGACCTTCGACCTTGTTCATGCAGTGGCAAATTCAGGGGCTCTTACTATAGTCGGAGGCGGGGATACAGATACGGCAGTTCATCAGGCAGGAGAGAGCTCTAAAATATCTTACATATCAACTGGCGGAGGGGCATTCCTCGAATTATTGGAAGGTAAAGTCCTGCCGGGAGTTGCTGCGCTGGAAGCGTGTGGAGGCAACACATGAGGAAATGGATGGTTGCAGGAAACTGGAAGATGCATACTACAATACCTGAGGCAGTAGCCCTTGCCGGACAGGTGAGTGCAGGAGTTAAAGGGTTGAGCGCAGGTGAAGTGGTGCTCGCACCGCCTTTTACCGCATTAGCTGCTGTATCTGATGTCATTAAGGGTACTCCGGTATCCCTTGCATCGCAGAACATGTTTTATGAAGAAAAGGGTGCATATACAGGTGAAATCTCCCCCTTGATGCTCAAGGATGCAGGCTGTACCTATGTGATTATCGGCCATTCTGAGCGGAGAAAGTATTTCCATGATCTTGATGAAAACATTAATCTTAAGATAAAGAAATGCCTTGCAGCAGGGCTCAAGCCGATCCTCTGTGTGGGAGAAACCCTTGAGGAGAGGGAACAGGGGATTACGGAGTTTGTTGTAGGTCTTCAGGTAAAAAAGGCCCTGTACGGTATCAATGCAATAGATGATGTGGTGATTGCCTATGAGCCTGTATGGGCTATCGGAACAGGCAAGAATGCCCTGCCTATCGAGGCCGAAGAGGTACACCGGTTTGTGAGACACCTGGTTGGCGATATGTATGGTGAAGTTTGCGCCCGGACAAGAATACTCTATGGGGGGAGCGTAACCCAGGACAATATCGGCGATTTAATTGGCATGGAGGACATAGACGGAGCCCTTGTGGGTGGAGCTTCCTTGAAATCCGAAGGATTTCTTGGTATAATAAACAAAGTTTTGGAGAAGAGATAATGTTAACAGTTATTGCGATTATTCATGTTCTGGTATCTATAGCCCTGATACTGATAGTGTTGTTGCAGACAGGGAGAGGATCCGAGATTGGGGCGGCCTTTGGAAGCGGGTCAAGTCAGACCCTTTTCGGCAGTTCCGGCTCAACAAGCTTTATGACCAAATTGACTGCTGTGGCAGTTGCTATTTTTATGATCACAAGTATGCTCCTTGCATATTTTTATAGCCATCGGTAGCAATATATGGTAAAAATAATCCTCTGAAACATGAGGAGTAAAGTGATTATTTTTTATGCCGAAGTGGTGGAATAGGCAGACACACCATCTTGAGGGGGTGGCGGGGAGACTCGTGCGGGTTCAAATCCCGCCTTCGGCATTTTAAATATCATTGGCGTTTCATCATCTGTTATTTTATAAATCGACCATTTAAACAAGATAAAGGAAAGTGTTATGGAAAGACGTGACGGCAGCGCACACATACCTGATGAGACTACCCTTCCTGGCCAGGAGGATTCTATCCCAGCCCTTGTGGGATTTGTATCTGCCCATGCGTGGGAAGGTGGTTTTACAGATGAAAGGACCCGTGAGATTGGATGTGCTGTCGAAGAAATCCTTCACTATATTGTCCACTTCGCCTGTGGCAGCGGTTCGGGTGAGATTACGATTCAATGTGGTTTTCATGATACAGGGGCCATCATAATCGATATCTATGATACAGGGGTCTCGTTCAATATGCTTGTTGCGGGTGTATTCCCTGAAGCATCAGATTTTGTAGGACCGGGAGAATCGATATCGCTGACAAAAATAAAAAAAACAATCAAAAATATTGAATACAGGAGGGATGGAAAGAAAAACAGGAACATCCTGACCTGCATAATCCCAAAATAATTAAATAGCAGTAGCGGCAAAACAGCCTCCATCATCTACGGCTGGTTAAGATATCAGTTTAACCGGGTAAGGATATATTTATCTTGGGCGCGATTCCTTGACATTACTGAAAATAATTCGGTATTATTCAGAAAAAGAGCATGGAGGAAACCAATATGGACCTTTTTGAGGCAATCAAAGAGAGGAGAAGCATACGGGCCTTTAAACCGGATCAGATAATGAAAGAAAAGGTTGAGGAGATGATCGCCCTGGCGACAAAGGCCCCTTCTGCAATCAACCTCCAGCCCTGGGAGTTTACCGTGGTCATGGGAGAGGAAAAGGAGAGGCTGAGCAGACGGCTTGTCAAATCTTACAGGGAAAAGCAGATTTCCTGCAGCCCCGGAAACGTGAAGCCTCTTTCCGATACATTCAGCAAAAGAGGGGTAGAATCATTTCAGCTTATGAATCCCTATCTGGAAGAGATGGGTCTTCAGTTCGACCGTTTTGTGAACGAAGGGAGCTGTAATTTTTACGGAGCCCCGGTAGCAATAATCCTCTGTCTTGATAATGCCTTTTCAAAGGCCCGCTTGGTGGATATCGGCATAGTACTCGGATATCTGACCCTCGTTGCCTTTGGCTACGGGCTCGGAACCTGTCCAATCGGGCTTATCAGCGCCTATGAAGAGGAGATTAAAGACCTCCTGAATATCCCGGAGAATAAGGATGTTGTCATAGGAATGGCGCTGGGTTACCCGGACTGGGATAGCCCCGTGAACCGCTTCAAGGCGCCCAGGGAGCATACCAGCAGCGTTGTGAGATGGATTTACTGATGATATAAGCCTGTATGGGTGAGTAAAGAAGTATATGTGCAATAGCGGGTTGATTCATTGCATGTTGTTGTTATGAGTTTGATACCACGAGGTGTGCCGCAGGGCAGTTTATTTAAATCGGGGCGACTGGATTTGAACCAGCGGCTTCTTGCTCCCAAAGCAAGCGCGCTACCATGCTGCGCCACGCCCCGCTTCATGAATGTAGCATAAATGCGTGTGTTTTGCAATAGTTGCCCCTCTTACTGTCAAGCCAAAGTAGAAATGTCCGGTTTTTACCAAAATGAAAATGTCCGGTTTGATCTGTTGTATTATTTCCCTATGCATTATGTGTTACTTCCTCTCTTGCTTCATTTTCACCGTCTCCGCCGCCATATCGGCGCTTATGGCAAAGATAACTTTGATGCGTCTGTTATGCATGAGAAGACCCGGTTTCAAAGCATCCATGAGATCGTGATTGTATGAGGATACTCTGTTTAAGTCCTTCGCAAGGGCCTGGTTCGGATGTTTTTACCGTTACTGCCATATTCATAAAGTAATTGTGCCTGGCTGTTTCGGACAAAATGCCTTCTTCTTGTGAGCGAGGTTGATAATGCGTTGAGAATGTTGCACAAAAAAACTGCACTTATCCCTGCGATAATATAATAAACCTTAAGAACCATCGGTCCGTGAATAAGCCCGAATAGAAGAGGTCCTTCAGGTGTGATCTGGCGGATTGTAAGCACGTAATAACCTATGTACTCAATAACGAGGAGACCCGTGAAATAGACAAGCCATGTGAGGGTAAGGCTCAGCCAAAGACTTTTTAAATACCTTCCAAAGAATCGGTATATCTGAATGGTAAAGAAAAGTCCCCATGCCCAGAGAAGGAATGCAAGCCAGTTTACCGGTGAAGAATTAAAATAGTCAATATTGTAGGTATATCCATAAGAGCCTACCCATATAAATGATATAACCGCGGAGAGAATCAATTCCATAAGGAGAGTAAACTTATACCGCCTTTTATTCATCGATATCTTTCCTTTTTTACCGACATATACCCCGCAGGGTCTCCACAGGGCATGACGATATCATTAGCAATGTAGTCCGGAATATTATCCGGCTTGAAGATATGGATCGTGGTATATATGAAAGAAACATACAGTCTCTCCCGTGAAGAATATGTCACAATAATGAGCACCTTCTTCCTGATCATTGTAACACTTTCATGGTTATAATTCCTCTTTTCCGTAACACTTTTTTCGATGCAAAGGGATTTTAGATACAAAGGGCCGGAGCGATAGTGAACTTCTCTACATCAAGCCCTGCTCTTTAAAAGAAAAATAATCATTACCTGTAATGATGATATGGTCAAGAACCTCTATGCCCATGATCTTACCAGCGTCGCGAAGTCTTTTTGTTATCCCTCTGTCTTCTTCTGAGGGTTCTGTCTCCCCTGACGGGTGATTATGGGCAAGAATCACAGAAGAGGCATTGTGGATGAGGGCTTCCTTAAAAACCTCGCGTGGGTGGACGAGGCTTGCATTCAACGTGCCTACTGAGATTGTGCTGATCCGTATGATCTTGCTGCGCGTATTGAGGAGGATGAGCTTAAAGTGTTCCTTTGCCTTGTCCCTGATATGGCTGCGGACAGCCCTTGCTACACCCTGGGGGTCTGTGATCTGGTAACTCCCCAGGTCTAATTCCAATTCCTGCCGCTTTGCAAGCTCAAAGCAGGCTTTAAGTTGCGCTGCCTTAGCGATTCCTATCCCTTTTATTTTAGAAAGTTCCTCTATGGTTGCCTCTCCAATGGCCCGGGTGCTCCCAAAGGTTGTCATAAGTTCCTGGGAAATAGTCATGACGGATTTTCGCGAAATGCCCCTGCCAATGATGAGGGCAAGGAGTTCCTGGGAGGAAAGTGCCTCGGGACCGAACCTTTGAAGCCGTTCTCTCGGTCTCTCCGGCTTAGGAAGATCGCGCACAGTAAAGGATGTTTCGTCTTTCATCAATATCCTTAATGATAATGAATAACAGGTTAATTATCAATAATATATCAATAATCTGATGAAATGATCAGTTTTCCTTCCTTTTCAGCACAAGGGACCCGATGGCGCCCAGAAAAGAGACCCCTGCTGAGAGCATGAACGCATAGGTGAATGTGCCTGTCGTATCTTTGATCCATCCAGCGATCGCGGGGCCGAATGCCTGACCGACACCGAAAAAGAGGGTGATAAACCCAAGGCCCGCAGGGGCGAGCTTCCCACCCACCGCATCGCCGGCGGCGGCTGCCAGAATTGCAGGGATCGAAAAGGCGGTAATACCGAAAATGATTGCGGAGAGGTAGATACCGACATCGCCTTTCCAAAAGGCGAAGATGAGATAGGAAGCGCCGAGGGTAATATAAGCCAGCATAGAACCCCATCTTCTCCCCAACACATCAGAAATGCCTCCCCATACGATGCCGCAGAATATGCTGAAAAGGCCAAGGACCGCAAAGATTCCGCCTGCCCTCGCGGGGGATAATCCCATCTCCTTTGTGAGGTAGGCAACAAAAAAGGTAAGGTAAATGATGTAAGAGAATCCATACATGAAATAGACACATCCGAGCTTCCAGATCTCCTTTTCCGCCACCACGTTTTTCCATGCAGAGAAGAGGGTCACCTTGGGTCCGGTTTTTTCCGGTTCAGTGCCGCCGTACATATTGAGGCCCTTCTCAGCAGGACTGTTTCGCAGAAAGATATAACAGACAAAGGAAAAAATGAGGACCAGGGTGCCCAGAAGAAACCAGGCATGACGCCATCCATCAGGACCGGACCCGGCCATTAAATGGGGGAGCACAAGCCCGGAGATGGAGAGGCCTATCCCGATGCCTCCGGCCACGATACCCGTTGCAAACCCCCTTTTTTGGGCTACGAACCATGCGGCGGGAACTGCCATCATGGGTACATAGCTTCCACCATTACCCATGCCCGTAATAAGTCTCATGAAGAAAGCGGAGAAAAAGGAGTTCGAAAGACCTGTCAGGATAAGGCTTATTCCCATAAGGATCAGGGAACCAAAGATTACCTTCCTTGCCCCGAACCGTGCTGCGAGAAAGCCGCCGATGACGGCGAGACAGAGGTATCCGATGAAATTGCCTGTCCCGATGAGGCCGAGCTGGGTGTAGTTAAGGCCAAGCCCATCCCTCATGGAAGGAAGAATTACCGAGTAGGACATCCTCCCGAATCCGTGGGAGAGGACTACAACAAGCGTTCCCGTGAAAGCAACAATCCAGGCGTAATGCTTCTTCATGAGTACCCCCTTTAATCGACTGCCTCTAATTTATAAAAACCCGCTTATATCGGGCCATGTCTTCCAATGCCTGACCGGCGCCGCGTACGACCGACAAGAGAGGGTCATCGGTCATATATACCCGCACGCCTGTTTCAGCCTCTATCCTTTCATCCAGGCCCTTCAGGAGGGCGCCGCCGCCGGTGAGGATCATACCCGAGTCATTCAGGTCTGAAACAAACTCAGGGGGCAGTTTCTCAAGGGCCCTTCGTATAGAATCGATAATAGCGGAAATGGGCTCCTCTATTGCCTCCCGAATCTCTTCTCTTGATAACTTGAGACTTTTCGGTATGCCCGTGAGAATATCCTTGCCCACCACGTTAAGGGTATCAAATCTTCCATCAGAGGGGATCAGGGATGCACCCTCAATCTTCAGTTTCTCGGCCGCGATTACCCCTATGGCAACCTGATGTTTTTTCTGGAGGTACCGTACTATGGATTCATCCAATTCGTCCCCTGCAACCCGCAGGGATTCACTATACGCGGTTGCGGAGAGACTAATGATGGCGACCTCTGTTGTCCCCCCTCCTATATCTACCACCATATTCCCCCTGGGTAGTTCAATGGGCATTCCTGCGCCAACTGCGGCAGCCATGGGTTCCTCTATGAGAAATACATCCCTGATGCCTACCTGAAAACATGCATCCATGACGGCCTTTTTCTCCACCTGGGTAATGCCTGATGGAACGCCTACCACCATCTTTGGTTTCGATACCTTCCTGTCTCTGCTCACAACAGTAAGAAAATACTTTATCATGGCCTTGGTTACGTCAAAATCAGCAATGACGCCATCTTTGAGAGGTCGTATGGCACTGATATTGGGAGGTGTTCTTCCGATATATTCCTTGGCTTCTCTCCCAACAGCTATCACCTTACCGTTGTAATTATCAATAGCTACCACTGAGGGTTCATTCAGGATAACCCCCTCGCCTTTCATATATATCAGTGTGTTGGCAGTACCGAGGTCCATAGCAAAATGGGTTGAGAGTAAACCGAACAGTTTCTTTAAAAATTCCATGCCCCCTCCTTAATGTGTGCGTGTTTTGTGTCTTTTTTCTTCTGCCTTTTCCATGAGCGTCCACAGGTCTTGACCGTCCTCAGGAAAAGAGGAAGCGCCTGATTCTACAGCAGAGTCAATATCCCATGTCCTATCTTCAAATATACTCTTACGGATCGTAAAATTCATGATCTTTACAATGTTTTTGATCTCCCCCGGGTCATTGCCTTTTAAGAGTGCATAAAAACGGCCGCCTCCTTTTCTTGTAATAAAGGTGGTATTGCCCGTGCAGTGCCGTATAACCTTGGCAACCTGTCTTAGTATGCCGTTGGTAGACTCATGACCTATCTTTTTATTATATACACGGAGATGGGGAAGTTTCACTGACAAAAGGTGGAACCGGTCACCTTTTTTTATCATCTTTTCTAAAACTCCAAGGAAGGTAGAGAACTCAATCGAACCAGTGACCGGTTCAAACTCCTTTACCCGGTCAAGGTGGTCACGCATCCACAAATAGGCATAGTACAGGGAAAAAAGGGACGCAACGTTCCTTAAAACACCTATTGCCCCCTCCTTTAAGGGTGTATCGGACAGAGAGCCGAAACCCATAACCCCGACGATGATATCATCTGCAATCAGAGGGAAGCCAAAAAATTGCCTTGTTTTTATAGACTCTCCGGTAAAGAACAGGGGTTTACCCTTTAAATATGCACTGTTGTAAGGGAGCAGAAGCTCTCTCCCGCCCTCCATTACTACAGATGTAATACTCTCCCTGAGGGGACATTCCTTATTCAAAAAACCGTCGGCGGTTATACCGCAGATGTCGTGGATAACGATTTTCTCATTTTTTTCCATGCCTACAAAACAGAAATCAGCGCCTGAAAAGTGCAGCGCTTCTTTGAAAATCGCGTGGGTTGAGATCTTTGAGGCATTAAGTTCATTAAAAAGACCCATTATCCTTTTTTCCGTGGAGAGCTCTTCAATCCTGTCTTCTATGTCCTGGGATTTTTTCTGCCCCTCTATCTCTCTGTATATAACGGATACAAAACTTGAGAGAATCTTCTTCTCTTTATCGGTAAATACATATTTCTTCTTGCTGTCTATCACGATTACCCCTTTAGATTCCATGGGATAGGCCATAAAGGATTTTATATCCTCACGACTGCCATAATAGCCGAGAATTTCTTCATCTTTATCAAAGTTCGGGATAATCAGGGGTTCGTTGTGCTTTAAGGTCCATCCGGGAAGGGTGCCTTCTATGGGGATACTCCTGTTTTTGTCAAAGCTGGTTGCAAAGGTTACTGATGAGAGGCATCTCAGCCTTTCTTTTTCTCTTATATACAAGGCGACAGTAAAGGCCTCATAGATGTTGAAGATTAACTGGATGAAGCTTTCTACCATGGCTATGAAGATTATGTCATTACTTCAGGCTGCGTGTCAAGGTCGCGTGCATCATACTCTTCAAAAGAAATTGTTTTATCTATATGAAACCTTTCGAGCATTCTGCAGAAATTACACATATCGCCATAGGTGGGGTATCCGCAGAAGGTGCAAAAATCGCTCTCCTTTCTCTCTGTCTCCTTTACCTGCTTCAGGTAGCCTTTTATGAACTGGAGTTTTGTGCCCGGCGATGCCTCCTCCAGCTTGTTGAGCATACTCTTGTAGGTGAGTGATTTCGCATTTTTGGAAAAAGGGCATTCCTCATATATATAATCAATATTATTGAGTATTGCATAGGCTGCCATCTCCCTCTCCGAACAGAGGAACAAGGGCTTTACCTTTTTTGAAAGATGGCCCTCCGTCCCCTCTAACAGGAGATTCTTTTTCCACAGGTATTCGTCCTTCCAGTAGAGGATGTTCCCGAAGAGGGCGCCTGCCTCGTCATCAAGATTGTGACCTGTTACAAGGGTATTATATCCTTTATCCATACATACCCTGTTCATTATATATCGCTTAATCGTGCCGCATGCAGAACACGGGGGCCGTCTGATGGTTCTCGCAAGCTCCTCTATGCCTTTTTTAAAGACCTCGCGGAAGGGGAAAACGTACACCTTTCTCTTCAGCACATCGGCCACGTTTCTGATCTTTGTAAGAGAGGGGCTTGAGTAATCCTCTATGCCAAGATCTATATAGATGCCGTCAGCGGGGTATCCGAGTTTATTCATTATGTACCAGAGGGAAAGGCTGTCCTTTCCGCCCGAAACGGCCACAATGGGTCTGTCGGTCTCGTTTATAAGGTGGTACTTCTGAATTGTAGTCAACACCCTTTTTTCAAGAAAGGCTACAAAATCTTCCCTGCACAGGGCTGTATTGTAGGATTTCAGACTGATGCACGCGGCTTGTCCGCAGACCCTGCATTTCATCCGCCGGATATTACCCGTATCAGCTTTACCTCATCATCTTTTTCCAGCCTGGAGTCTTCTGTGACGAGTTTGTTATTTACCACAACGAGGTGGGATTCTCTGTTGACAGATAATCGTTCGAGCAGCCGTAAGACTGTCATGGATTTGTCAAATTCATAGACTGTGCCGTTCCATTCGACTTTCATAGCAATTAATTAGCACAATAGGAGGGTATTGTCAAAAAGAGGAATCCGTAGGGCAGGGCATCATAAAGCCATATCCCCAAGAGGATGCTGTTGGCATTGATGTTGCATAAGATTTATATAACAAACAAAGGAGGTTCAGAGGGATCATGACAAATGAAAACATAAAGACCCTGTGGCTTGGAAATTCCGACGTTGACGAGATTATGAGAAGATTGAGAAAGAACGTTGTCTGTTCCTTAATAACAAGAAACCCCCATATGAGCATTTCAAGACGGTTTCATGATAAGGAACATGCCGTAACAACTGAAAGATAATGCTCTTTTCAGTCAAAATGCTTATTAGTTATGTGAAGATATACTGGGTGTATAGAAGTTTTTTGAGGGAAAGTGTATCATTGAAAGAAAGGATGGGCTCCCTATATAGCCGTCATGCAGAGGAAACATCTGCCTGAGCTTTCTCGGCAACTCGTTTCCCCATCCGTTCAAAGAGTATCCTTTTGCCTTCTTCAGACACAGAGACCTGATCATTGACATCGCGGCCATTTGAAGAAGACGCAACGTTGATCAAGGTGTCCCTTTTATTCTTCAAATATGTCCTTATTACTGCTCCTACTTGATGGTCTGTAATTGTCATCCTGACACTTTTCTCCTGTCCATGTTATCGGAACATACTTAATTTTCTTAAGTCTTTTTTTAAATAAAAATGTGATTTTTCTTAAATAACTATTAAAGTTAATAATATTAATACGTTGGCCCTTAATTTTTTGAGGCTTTTTCCGGTCGGGATAGGCATATTGCAAAGATCTTATAAAAGATCAGCCTTGCGGGGCAATTTTGGAGTGTTTTGACATGGGGCTAACAGTCCGTCAGGGAAATGACGTTATATGCCGCTAACGACTGCTTCATTGATTTTAGGGAGAAAATGATTATATTTACATCAAGGTTCAATGTAAAAAGTATTCGACATTTATTCGAAACTAATGTTTGAGGTGATGGTATGAATTGGGAAAAACTGACGATAAAAGCACAGGAAGCTATTGCTGAGGCACAGAAAAAGGCGGAGGGGGCTGGCCACCAGATGGTGGATAGCGAGCACCTTCTCTATGCGCTGGTGACTCAGAAAGACGGAGTTGTGAAGCCCATCCTTGATAAGCTGGGCGCAAGCCCTGATGCCATTATTAATGATCTTGAAAAGGAGTTGAAAAGAATTCCTGTGGTACAGGGAGGTGCCCAGGTTTATATGTCGCCCAGGATGAAACAGATACTCGATATTGCCTTTACTGAGGCTGAGAGGCTTAAAGACGAATATGTGAGTACTGAGCATCTCCTTATTGCTATTGCGGAAGTTGCCGAGGGGCCTGCCTTTACCATATTGAAGCGCTATGGGGTAACGAAGGATCATATTTATGCGGTTTTGAAGGACATCAGGGGTTCTCAGAGGATAACGGACCAGGCTCCTGAGGAGAAGTATCAGGCCCTCCAGCGCTATTGCAGGGATCTGACAGAAGAGGCGAGAAAAGGGAAGCTTGATCCGGTTATTGGCAGGGATGAAGAAGTAAGGAGGGTTATGCAGGTCCTGTCGAGGAGAACCAAGAATAACCCGGTGATTATCGGAGAGCCTGGAGTAGGTAAAACTGCGATTGTTGAAGGTCTTGCCCAGAGGATTATTAGCGGCGATATCCCTGAGACATTGAGGAACAAAAAAGTGCTCTCCCTTGACCTTGGCGCCATGCTGGCGGGGGCTAAATACAGGGGCGAGTTTGAGGACAGACTCAAGGCAGTGCTGAAAGAAATCGATGAGGCCGCAGGGAGTGTAATCCTTTTTATCGATGAGCTCCATACAATAGTAGGAGCAGGGAATGCCCAGGGCGCTATTGATGCTTCAAATATGCTGAAGCCTGCCCTTGCAAGAGGTGAACTCCGCTGTATCGGTGCAACGACCCTTGATGAATACAGGAAATATATTGAAAAGGACGCAGCTTTGGAACGGAGGTTTCAGCCTGTCACAGTAGGGGAGCCTTCCATAGAAGAAACTATTGCGATCCTCAGGGGTCTCAAGGAGAGGTATGAGCTCCATCATGGTGTAAGGATACAGGATTCTGCCCTTATTGCAGCAGCAACCCTCTCCCGCCGGTATATCACGGACCGGTTTCTCCCGGATAAGGCCATAGACCTTATTGATGAGGCCTCATCCAAATTGAGGATGGAGATAGACAGTGTTCCTACGGAGATCGACGAAGTTGACCGAAAAATCATACAGATTCAGATAGAGATAGAGGCTTTGAAGAAAGAAAAGGACGAAGGGTCCAGGGAAAGACGGAACAGACTTGAAGAAGAGTTAAAAGACCTGAAGGCTGAAGTTGGCGAGAAGAGAAAACACTGGGAAAAGGAGAAAGCCCTTATCAGCGGTATAAATGAAGTAAAAGAAAAGATAGACAGGGCAAGGACAGACGCAGAGGAGGCGGAGCGGAAAGGTGATTTTGGCCGGGTTGCAGAAATACGGTACGGTCTCGTATCGACCCTTGAAAGGGAATTGAAAGAGAAGAATGATGAGCTTTTAGAGCTTCAGAAGAGCACCAAGATGCTGAAAGAAGAGGTGGATGAGGAGGATATCGCAAAGGTTGTCTCTAAATGGACTGGCATACCCGTTTCAAAGATGCTCGAAGGAGATATGGAGAAGCTTGTCAGTATGGAAAAGAGGATGCACCTGAGGGTTATAGGCCAGGATGAGGCGATTGAAGCAGTATCAAATACTATAAGAAGGGCTCGTGCAGGGCTCCAGGACCCAAACAGACCCCTTGGTTCATTCCTCTTTCTGGGACCAACAGGGGTAGGGAAGACCGAGCTCGCTAAGGCCCTTGCGGAGTTTCTCTTTGATGACGAGCAGGCCATTGTAAGAATAGATATGAGCGAATTTATGGAAAAACACTCTGTAGCGAGGCTGATTGGCGCGCCGCCCGGTTACGTAGGATATGAAGAGGGCGGATATCTCACTGAAGCAATAAGGAGAAAACCTTATTCTATTGTTCTTCTCGATGAAGTGGAAAAGGCCCACCCCGAGGTATTCAACGTATTACTCCAGGTCCTTGATGACGGCAGGCTCACGGACGGGCAGGGAAGGACCGTAGATTTTAAAAATTCAGTAATCATCATGACATCCAATATAGGAAGTCAGTGGATTATCGAGCTTGCAGGTAAAGACCATACTGAGCTGAAAAGGCGAGTTATGGAATCGGTCACAGGCCATTTCAAGCCTGAGTTTTTAAACAGGATCGACGAGATGATCATCTTTCAATCCCTGACCGTTGAGGATATTATGAAGATTGCAGATCTTCAGTTTTCATATCTCTCAAAGAGGGTAGGGGAGAGGAATATTGAACTGGTCTATACAGACAAACTGAAATCAATGATTGCCAAAGAAGGGTATGATCCGATCTACGGGGCCCGGCCTTTAAAGCGGTTGATCCAGAAAAAGCTTCAGGACGGCCTTGCCCTTATGATCCTCAAAGGTGAGGTAAAGGAAGGGGATAAAGTCAAGGTAGACGTTGATTCAAAGGGGAATGTGGTTTTTAAGACGGTCTCTTCTTCTGAAAATCAT
>PNOM01000035.1 GCA_013824835.1 Syntrophus sp. (in: bacteria)
GGCAATATTATAAACATTACCTACCACTTCAGTATTTTCTGAACCGGCTGCAAGAATATTGGCCTGTACGACATTTTCCACAAAACAGAAATCGCGGCTCGTTTCTCCATCACCATGTATAAATACTTCTTCACCGCTTATGAGACCTGCGAACCATTTCGGAATAACGGCGGCGTAAGGGCCATTCGGGTCCTGGCGAGGACCAAAGACATTGAAATAGCGGAGCCCGATGCATTCCATACCATAGACACGGGTGAAAACATCGGCATATTTCTCATTTACCTGTTTGGTAACTGCATAGGGAGAAAGGGGATTGCCTATTTGATTTTCAACTTTTGGCAAGCCAGGATGATCACCGTAGACAGAACTTGAAGTGGCAAACACAAATCTCTCAACCTTGGCATCCCGTGCAGTAACAATCATGTTAAGAAAACCGTTAAGATTGTGCTCGTTCGTCGCAATCGGGTCCTCGATAGAGCGAGGTACCGATCCAAGTGCTGCCTCATGAAGGACGATGTTGACGCCGCTGCATACTTTTCGGCACGATTCAAGATTACGGATATCACCTTCATAGAAAGTGAAGTTAGTCCATTGCGATGGCAAAACAAGCGATTGAACCTCATCGAGATTCCTGCGGTGCCCGGTCAGGAAATTGTCGATCCCTACGACCTTCTGATCAAGTCTAAGCAGAGCTTCGAGCAGGTTGGAGCCGATAAAACCGGCGACTCCTGTTACAAGCCAGGTTTTAGGATTTTCTTTTAGCCTGTTCTTTAAATTATCATATTCGCTCATTGTATGCTTTCCTTTAGGTGTATGTGTAGGGTCAGACCAAGCTAACCCACTGAAATCCTGTGTTTTATATGTGATAAATGGCTTGCTTTAGGGCTTAGAGTGCCCATTCTGCCCATGAAAGTGCAGGATTAAGGAGTATGGATTCGGGATTATGGTGTAACTCTAACCTATGCTCATTAACAGGCATATTGAAATATCTTTGATCATTAAATAGCCATTTTATGGGTTTAGAGTAACTATTAAGAGCCTTTACGGAAACGGCTTTTTCGTCAGCGTGAGGAGGAGTATCGGAGCTCCGATACTATGTATTATGATGATATTATTGACGAATTAGCTCTGCTAAGTACATTTTGCCGAATGTGCTGGAAGCAAGAGGAAACGTTGTAATTTTGTTGACTAACTCCATCTTTCCGGCCTGTGATCCATGCGATAGGCATTCAAAAAAAGATTTGCCGTCTGGTCATGACTCGGAAACTCTATACCCTTTTCCATGACCTTCCGTATCGGCACGGTGAGCAGCTAGGTCAGCAGCCACTGCATCAATCTTCTCGGCAAGCCTCTTCTCCACTGCATCAACCTTTTTATCCACTGCATCAACCTTTTTATCGACTGCATCAACCTTTTTATCGACTGCATCAACCTTCTGGCTTAGGGCCTCGACCTTGACATTTACAAAACCGATCTCTTCACGAAGTTCCTGTCTGGTGTTTTGAATTTCCTTATGGAGTACCTCGTGGCCCTCAAGGACAAGCTCAAATTTCTCCCGGATATCTTCTAAGATAATTTCAAGATGGTCTTTTTCCATACCACACCTCCTCTTTTTGGGATTAGGGATTAAGAATCATGGATTAAGAGTGACACCATGAATTATGGCATAATCCCTACTCCAGATCATTTACAGCTTCGATGCGAGAGATTTCAATGGGCTGTTCAGCATCTTACTGCATGTTTCGCTATCCCTTTCAAGGGATTCGAACACGTCATTTCGCATATATCCCAAATCCTTTGACAAAAGCAGAAAATAGCGAACCTCTTCCAGTGACCTCGCGCGCTTTAAAGGAACTGCATGTATTCCTTTGTTGTATTTCTGCTCTGACCCTCTACGATATTCGCCGGGACAGATGATGATGCTCTTCTGAGCTCCGAACTGCATATACTATTGATATTATTAACTAATTAACGACACTTAAAATGTTTTGCCCTCTGGAAAGCGGAGAGGAAAAGTCTCCCCTTTCGGTGGTCATTGGGGTCAGACCAAGCTAAGTGCTTGATTATGTCATCATTATAGTTCCCGAAATAGCCATTTTCATGGCTTAAACCGCTGTTTTTACCGGTAGAATAAGCAAGGCAACGCGGAACTTTTTCGGCTTCACACTACGCCATACGGGACATTGCGGGCTGTATAAGGCATGAGAGACAACGGGAAATGCGGATCACTAACATGCAAATAGCGCAAAGGCACCCCAAAACCGTTGCTTATGCCAACTCCTCCTGCTCCTGGCTGAATCCGTCGCAAGCCCGTGTCGTGTCAAGTATCCATATATGCTGACCATCAGGCTTGTGTGGATATAGGTGATTTTCTTTCAGATTGAGTTATCTTGAAAGGATTGACGATCTTCAGCTTACCATCAATTACCTGTCCACCGTGCATGTCTTCGGTGTAGAGAATAGAACATTCATTGAGGAGCGCAGATGAAATGATAAGGCTATCCCAATAAGAATATTTGTATCTTTGCTTAATTTCGATAGATTTTTTACAGGTCAGAAACACCAGGGGGCTTATGATCAACATATTGGAAAGAGACGTAATTCTCTTATTAATCTCTTCAAACGGTATTGGATTCTTAATCTTTTCAGATATGACAACGACAAACTCATTTACTACTTGTGTGCTAATATGTCCGTTATGCTTTTTAAGACATTCCTGAATAAAGAGTTTTGCTGAAGCATGTTTTATTGCATCAGTTTTATCGAAGAGATAAACAATGATGTTTGTATCCAGAAACACGTTACCCTTCATATAACTCCGCCCTTGTTTTATAAAATTTTTCACCCATTTCCCAGCTTAGATCTTCAATATTTTTTACAATATTGGCAACTTCTGCTTTATCGGTATCTATGTTGTATTTGTATCGCAAGAACTCGTAATATATATATAATTCTTGTCTTGCTTCTTCGGGAAGCGTTTCAAGATCAATTTTTCCTCCACCCTTGTTTACAAATGTCCGTTGAAGTTTTGTTGTCATTTTATTTACCCCTCGAATGTTTTCTATGAGAGTATAACATATATTACACTAAAAGGTGGTTATTGGGGTCGGACCAAGACAACCCCTTGATAGCATGTGTTTTATGAACGTTAAATAGACATTTTCGAGGCTTAGGGCTTAGACCTTGACATTTACAAAACCGATCTCTTCACGAAGTTCCTGTCTGGTGTTTTGAATTTCCTTATGGAGTACCTCGTGGCCCTCAAGGACAAGTTCAAATTTCTCCCGGATATCTTCGAGAATGATTTCCAGATGGTCTTTTTCCATACCGCACCTCCCTTTGCAGGGTCAAGTCCTTAGCAATAATGGTCATATTGGGGCTGATCTACAGGGCCCATGGTGTACAGAAGTTCTCCCCATATAATATTGAGTGCAAGAAAAGGGTCACAATCAGGTATAACAACTCTGTTAAACGTTGTTTTGCCTTGCGAGCAAGTGAGCCCCATGCTTCACATGGGTGTTATCAATGAAAGAAACTTTTCCGCAGTCATCGCGAGGCGAAGCCGTGGCGATATCAGACCTGGATTGCCACACTCCCCGGAGGTCGTTCGCAATGACAATCGGCGGAGAGTTTCTTGGGAGCATGAGATCATATTGATAGGGCTATCAGGATTTACTACCTGGAATTACAAGGGACAGGCCTGGAATATCTTCAAAATATTTTCGATTATAGGCAAGAAGGATCAAGCCATGTTATATGGCTTGACTTGCCAGCCATATATCCTGAACTCGATATTTGTAAGGCTTGTCCTCCTCCTCCCCGAAGAGAAGCTGCTAAGGTACCAAATATTTCACCGGTTGTTTCGTCAATTCATAGAACCAGTTTCCTCTTCAAGCGATAAATAGCTGCCGATCTCTTTTGACGAATATCTGATGAAGCAGCCATCTCGGCATTGAATTTCAACTCAGCAATTGTTACCGGCGAAAGATATACCGGTTCTTTCCCTGTAATTGCTGCAACATCAGCGGGCGCCAAATTTCCACTTTCCACATCAATCCAGATACGAGTGTCAATTAAGAAGCCCATGGATCCCTTATATCTTCAGATAACGCCATCCCGTTTTCTCTCATATCTTTCGCCCACTCAGTTGCAGCATTATCAGGGAGTGTGCGATAGAGATCAGACATAGCATCAAGGGCATTCATCGTGGCAAGCCCCGGTACAATTTTTGCCACTTGATGATTATTTCTCATTACGGTAAGTTCCTCGCCGTGAAACTCAACGAGATCGAACAGCTGCTTGAAATTCCTTACAAGTTCCGTTGCAGTTACGCTTCTCATGTAAACCTCATTCTGTAAAATCTGATATAATCATTTAATATGATATTGATATTGTCAACTACAAATACGCGCATAACCGTCGTAACCCTCAGTCTTTTTCGCTTTCACTGCATTGGTTTCTTATAAAATAGAACATATTGGAATATGAGCTTTTGGCAGCTCTCACCTGTTTTTTGACAAGCTACCGCCATGGGCATTCGTTTGTGTTGTGCCGGAATGATGCCCGGAAGATGATAAATGTTATCATTGAGAGCTGCTTGGTAAATCCCTAAAACCCTAATTTCCCTTATGAATTATTGAGAATTAAATACCCTCCCCATGGTGCACTATATATCATGGTGCACCATATATCAATGGAAACCATACAATGCAGCGCCTCTGCATCTAAATAAAGATTATCATGGCTGAAAAGGCTATTACAAGAATATTTGTTCCCCTTGGCAATAAAGAATAATTATTTGATCCATTTCCAGGGGTGTTGTGTGGGTATGCCGTATTTTTTGAAATTGTAGGAATAGGGTAAAACATCCATAATTTTTTTGTAAATCAGCAGTTGCCCCTACCAGACTATAATTTGTGATCTGAAAAGGACAAAAAAAGAGGGCAGGGCGCATTGCCCTGCCCTGGATAAAATGACCAAATTATCCGCGCTGCCCCATCCGTTTCCTCAGGATTATAAAGCCCACGATACAGGGAGCGAGCAGCAAAATAGAGGACGGCAGCGGCACCGGGGCTGGGATTGGCACGCCGACAGTAAACATATGCCAGGTCTCAGCGGCAGGGACCACCCAACTGATAGAGCTAAATGTTCCTGAAAACTGAATAACACCATTACCTTCAAGACCTGCTAACTCATAATGGCCTGGTGGTACAACATTGATGCCAGGTGAAAGAGTGCTGCTATTATTGTTAGTATTAAAAAATCCCTCGCCCTGACTTAAAATGGTGAAGGGGGCCGTAAATACATAAGAAGTCCACTGAGTAGGTGAGCCGAGACTTTGTATCGCCATAACCGGATTAAGAACTGCTGTGCCAAAAGTAATTGTATTTGCACCTGCTAATCCACCTACAAGCCCGATGCTGTTGATTGCCCCTGCAAAATAGTTCCCTTGGGGCGGCGCATTGCTGATACCTGTAGGAGTTGTGTATGGGGTTCCTATTGTCCAGTTTCCATCAGTCCAGCCACTCCTGAAAACTTCCCCCGTATAAGTGACTGTGTTGGTAGTGCCGTGCAGGGTTCCTGTGGCACCGCCAAGTTCACCTGAGGTAATTGATGTCCAGTCTGTCCACTGGACAACTGCTGCCTTGGCGGGCGCTGCTACAAGGACGGTTCCTGCAATAAATATGCATACTGCACAGAAGCAAAACATCTTTTTCATGGTAAACCCCTCCACGCTCCACATCATCATATATTAATATACATTTAAAATGTATAACAATGCAAATGGTTTTGTCAAGCAATATTATATTTAATTGATATTATTTACTAAAATAATGCGAATACGTTTTGGTCTCAGCCAGGGGACTGTTGCCTGATCCGAATCTGAGCACCCATCTGTTCTTGACCCTTTCCTCAAAATTCGCGTATAATGAGAGATAACCTTTAAAAGGAGGTGCTACATTGAAAACAGTCATTCTCTTCGGGAGCCCCCGTAAGGACGGCAACACAATACAGCTTGCCAATGCTGTATCCGATACCCTTAAAACCAGAGGGGGCAATGTACGGATGCTCTACCTCAATGACCTGAACATCAGGCCATGCCAGGGTTGCTTGAGGTGTCTCAAAAACGGGTCATGTAAAATAAACGACGACATGAAGGACATAAGGAAGTATATCCTGGAGTCGGACCTTATTGTCTATGCTACCCCCCTTTACTGGTATGGGCCTTCCGGTCAATTAAAGGTTGCTATGGACAGATCCCTTGCGTTTATGGATGAAAAATTTAATTCCCGGGTTGAGGGGAAAAAGGCAGTCACTCTGGTCACTCTTGCTGACGAAACCCTGGATTCCTGTGAACCGATTCTGGGCATGTTTCGTAAAACCTTTGACCTCCTGAAGATCTCCTGGGTTGGGAATGTAGAGGCCCCCGGGTGCGTAGGCAAGGGTATTGTCAAGGATGAATACAGGGAAAAGGCCGTAAAACTTGCTGAATCGGTTTCATGAACCTCCATGGCGCCCTCTATGTTACCACAAAAAAGGTGGGCAAGGCGATCTGGGACTATAAGATGCTCAGGGAGGGGGACAAGGTCCTGATTGCTGTTTCAGGGGGTAAAGACAGCCTTTCCCTTATGAAAATCATGCAGGAGAGGGTCAAGTTTGTACCCATCAACTATGAAATTACTGCATGTCACGTTGATATGGGTTTCAACTGGATGGATAAAGACCATCTTGTCCAATATTTCGAAAATGAGTCGATTCCCTATATTATAGCGCGCCCCCCGGAAGACTGGAAAGGGGAAGAAGAATTTCCGGGATGTTTCTGGTGTAGCTGGAGCAGGAGAAAGGCCCTTTTTAATCTTGCCCGTACTATGGGTGCCACCAAAATTGCCTTTGCCCATCACATGGATGATATCATTGAGACCATGCTCCTCAACTTGTTCTTTCAGGGGGAAATAGGCACCATGCAGCCTTATCAGGAGATGTTTAACGGTGAGCTTGCCATTATCAGGCCCCTCGCCTATGTTGAGGAAAAAGAACTTCTTAAGCTGGCAAAAACACTGGAATTGCCGGTCATCGCCTCCCAATGCCCTCACAGCAACACATCAAAAAGACAACTGGTAAAGGGGATGATTGAGGAGTTAAAACAACATAACCCGAATGTAAAAAAGAATATATTCAGAAGCCATACGCGCATAAGGAAGGACTATCTGCTCGATAAGGGAGGGGCATTGCCCCGAGACTCTATGGGAGAGGGAGAGATACACTGAATTGCAGAGAATCATACGGTCCCTTTACGATCCATTTCCCGGGGAAACCAATGGAGCCTGCCCTTCTGATCAATCAGCTTAATGGAGCAACGATCCTTAAAGGAAAAGGGCGGGGGGACATTAAAATACTCCATGCAGGGGATCTTACCCTTGCGTGCAGAAAATATGTCCACGGCGGGTTATTAAGGGCCTTTACCGGGGATATATTTTTCAGCGAAAAAAGGGCTCTGCAGGAGATGGAGGCGATTCGCTCTCTTCGGGAGAACGGATTTCCCGCAATTGAGCCATTCTGTGTAATTGTTGAAAAACGGTTCTTTGCAAAAACCCTCTACCTTGTTACAGTCTTTAAAAAAGATGCCTCGGATCTCCTCGAATTCCTGAAGATATCGGGACAGATGACACGGTTCAGGGCGCTGAGAAAAGTTGCACAGCTCTTCTTCAGCCTTGAGCTCCTTGGGGTCTATCATCCTGATCTTCATCTCAATAACGTCCTCGTAACACCAGAAAAGGCGTTAATATTTCTCGATTTTGACAAAAGCCGGACAGGACCTCTCGCCAAAAATGATATGGCCCGCATGTTCTGGAGGCTCAACAGGTTTGCAGAAAAAATGGAACGAATGAATTATATTACAATCACCCTGAAGGAAAAGGCCTATTTTTTAAGGGTCTACCGGAGGCTTTCCGGATATGATATGGTGCCCAACATGGAGAAGGGTCATGAGACAAAGAAGGTTGTGAGCAGAATAGGCTGGTTTATAGAGAGAATCTTCTACGGAAAGGTGCGGCCCCCTGTTCCAGGAGCAAACCCATGAGCCCTTTATCCTATGTTCTTGCTCTTTCGTTCCCACCGTCTATGAACCCAGAACCATTCATCAGGCTTCTCGCGTATAATGGACTCTAAAAATGCATTTATTTTTGTTGCGTTCCGGCAGATAAGCTCCTCAATATTGCCTTTCCTCTCCATCTCGAGAGGTTGGGAGACCATAATAGTGTACCTCAAGAAGCCCTCCCGCCTGAAATAGAAGGGGATTACAGGGGCACGGGTTTTCATGGCTATTGTGGTGATGCCCCTCGATGTGGGGACTTTTTCACCAAAGAACTCTGCATAAACTGCTTTTGAGCGCTTCTCTCTCTGGTCGCCCAAGATCGCTACGATCTTGTTTTCCCGTAGATACCTGCTTACATCCTTGCCTGTATTCGCGTTAGGTATTATTGTAAGGCCTGCCTGTTCCCGAAGACTAATGAGGAAGCGGTTGAGGCGCTCGTGCCCCTTGAGGGGCCGGGCGAGAACCACGACCTCATTCTCAAGAAAAAAGGAGGTCACGCCCATGATCTCCCAATTGGCATAGTGGAATACAAGGACCATTATGCCCTTATTCAAGGCTGCTGCTGCATCGAAAAAATGTCTGTTCACAATAGTGAAGCGCCGGAGAAGCTCATCTTTAGGGATAAAGGGCAGGACCATGGATTCAATGAAGTTTACGCCCAGGTTCTCAAAACACCTCTTTGCAATCCCTCTGACTTCGCGGCTATCGAGGTCATTGAAGGCCCTTTTGATGTTTGAAATAGCGATACATCTTCTTTTCCCCAACAGGAGAAAGGTTGCCCTGCCGAAAAACAGACCGATCCCCCGTTGAATGCCTTCGGGCAAAACCCTGAGAAACTGCTGGAAGGATTTAATTATAAAGATTAGGAGGAAATCTATGGAAGCTGATATCACATGCAGCTACTTTGCATCAACCTGTTGCGCCTCGTCGATCAGCATAACGGGTATGTCATCTTTAATGGGATATATGAGCTTGCAGGAATCGCATATAAGCCCGTCCTGCGATTCGTTGAGATGTATCTCACCCTTGCATTTCGGACAGCACAATATGTCGAGCAATTCTTTATTCACGGCCATACCCTTACCCCCCCGTTTACACGGCGTTATCGTTATCCCGATTCATCGCTGGTTCGAGTATATCGCCAAGGGTGGAAAAAACCGACTCATCTCTTGAGAAAGATTCTGTTGCCTTTTTTTCCTCTTTCTTCTTCGGTGCCTTGGTGCTGAGACCTATTCTTTTATTCTTCTCGTCTATATTCAGAATTGTTGCGCTCACCTTGTCGTCCAGATTAAACACATCGGCGAGCTTTTTTCCCTGAAGATCATCTATCTCTGAGAGGTGGATAAGCCCTTCTATACCTTCTTCAATTTCGACGAAAACACCGAAATCAGTAATGCTCGTCACATAACCTTCGATAGCATCTCCCTGGTTGTACCTGTTTACCAACCCCTTCCAGGGGTCTTCTTTCAATCTCTTTACGCTCAGGGAGAATTTCTTCTGCCCCTTGTCCACGTTAAGCACAAGGGCTTCTACGGGGGTACCCTTCTTATACGTCTCGGACACAACCTTTTTTCTTCTGGACCATGAGACTTCGGATATATGAATCAAGCCGTCTATGCCGTTCCCTATGCCGACAAACATACCGAAATCAGTAAAGTTCTTCACCTTTCCCGTTACAATGGAACCAGGGGGATACTCTGCTACAAGCTCTTCCCACGGATCAGGCAGGAGCTGCTTCATCCCGAGGGATATCCTCTTCTTTTCTTTGTCGAATGCAAGAACTACCAGATCGATCCAATCCCCCTTTGTTACCAGCTTTCCCGGGTTTTTGAGCTTCCTGTCCCAGCTCATCTCACTTACATGGAGCAGTCCTTCGAGCCCCTGCTCGAGCTCAACAAAAACGCCGTAGTCAACGATGCCGACGACTTTGCCCTTTATCTTCATTCCTTCAGGATATTTTTCTTCAACCTTGAGCCACGGGTCTATTTTAAGCTGCTTTATGCCTACCGAGATTCTTTCTTTTTCGTAGTCAATGGTCAGTATTTTTACCTTCACTTCATCACCGACCCGGAGATACTCTTTGGGATGGGTGATCCTGCCCCAGGTGATATCATTAAGATAGAGAAGGCCATCGACCCCGCCAAGGTCCACAAAGGCGCCGTAATCAGTGATATTCCTTATAAACCCGTACATCACCTGTCCGTCTTTGATGTTTTTCCAGAATTCCTGTTTTTTCCTGTCCCGTTCCTCCTCCAACATGACTCTTCTGGAGACGATTACGTTTCCCTTCCTCTTATTTACCTTGAGCACCTTGAATTTCAGGTGTCTGCCTACAAAGGATAAAGGGTTCTTCACAGGCTTCACATCTACCTGAGATATGGGCAGGAAGGCGCTCACGCCAATGTTTACCATGAAACCGCTCTTTACTTCCGATATAATATCACCCTCTACAGGGGTGCCATCTTCAGCCGCCTTTTCTAACTTTTCCCATATTCTTATGGCATCTACTTTTTCCTTGGAAAGCAGGAGGAGGCCAAATTCCCTATCCCTTCCAATGATCATGACCTCAACTTCATCCCCCACCAACACGCTCGTCTCGCCGGATTTACCGGTAAACTCAGAAAGGGAGACCTTGCCTTCAGATTTCATGCCCACGTCCACAATGACTGCATCGCCATTTATGACGAGTATCTTTCCTTTTAGAATATTTCCGTCTTGCAGACTCCTCATGGAAGTCTCGTAGAGTTCCTTCATTTCCTCTACGGTATTTTCATTTTGCGCTGCTGTGTCAACGGTCTCTGCCATGTGAACCCCCTAAATGTATTTTACGCGCCTCTCCACTAAATCCATTATAAAGCCGGGGGTTGAAGCTCCCCCTGTAATCCCTACTCTTTGCATGCCTGAAAACCACTCAGGTTTTAAATCTTCATCTGTCTCTATGTGGTATGTGTTGGGCTGTTCCTTTTTTGCTATGTTGTAAAGTTTTGTAGTATTGGAACTGTTCATGCCCCCTACAACAAGCATGATATCAACCATTGAAGAGAGTCGGGCTGCCTCTTTCTGTCTGACCTGCGTACTCTCACAAATCGTGTTGTAGACCCTTATCTCTTCAGCTCCTCCTACGAGCCCGTTCACCACATCTAAAAAAGTATCGGCGTCGAGGGTGGTCTGGCTGACGATTCCTATCTTCTTTGCAGGGACTGGCACCGACTTTTGCAATACAATACCACCATTGTGCAAATAACTCAACACACTTTTTACCTCGGGATGATTTTTATCCCCAACAATTACCACGGTATAGCCGTTTTTCTCAAGGTAGATGGCGTGCTTTCTTACCCTTTTCACAAAGGGGCATGTGGCGTCAATGACCTTAAGATTTTGCTTTTTTATATATTCCTCTTCCTCTTTCTTTATACCATGGGTCCTGAAGACAACAATGCCGTCTTTTATCCGAAAGATATCGTCAACAGGCGTAATGCCCTTTTCTTCAAGGGCCTGCACCATCTGGGAGTTATGGATTATGGGACCTATGGTATATATGTTTTCTTTGGTCTTCTCCCGTTCCTTGAGGACAATATCGATGGCCCTTTTTACACCGAAGCAGAAGCCCGCATGTTCTGTTTTTAAAACTTCCATTACCTGCTCCGTTCTGATATGCGTCGGACCATGATATCTACCACCTGTTGCGCATCTATCCCGGTGGTGTCCACGCGAATCGCATCCTTTGGTATCACAAGGGGCGCAATAGCCCTCTCAGAGTCATTTTTGTCCCGGGCGGCCATCTCCTTCTCAACGGTTGCACGCTCTGCGTCCATACCCTTCGAGGATAATTCAAGGTGTCTCCTCTTTGCCCTTTCTTCAGGGTTTGCATCGATATAGAATTTGATCTCAGCGTCAGGGAAGACTATGCTCCCCGTATCCCGTCCCTCCAGTACAATCCCGCCTTTCCTGCCTATATCCCTCTGCTTTCCGGTAAGATACTCCCTCACAACCCTGTTCTGGGAAAAGCTTGAAGCCCAAAGGGAGACCTCCGGGTCTCTGATGTAGCCGGATATATCCTCTCCGTCAAGAAAGACCTTTGTGTCTGTTCCGAAGGTAAAATCAATGACAAGGTTCTTGAGGAACCTGCCTATATCCGCTGGCTCCCCTTCCTTCATATATGCGTATGCGACGCCCCTGTACATGGCCCCGGTATCAAGATATGCATATTTGAGAGCCCGGGCGAGTATCTTAGCAACAGTACTTTTTCCCGCGCCGCTCGGCCCGTCGATTGTGACAATAAGGTCGTTATCTTCTGTCATGCTCAGCTTCTGCTTTTCAGTATTCTTTTAAGGGCATCCATACACTGCACATTTTCCTCGGGCCTACCAACGGATACCCTGATGTAATCGGGCAGCTTATAGGCGCCCATCCAGCGAACAAGGATCTTTTCATCAAAAAGCCGTTTCACGATGGCTTCTGCCTGTTCCCCGATCTCCATCATTATGAAATTCGCTTCTGTGGGGACAAAGCCTAAGGAAAGCTCTTTTAACGCTCCATAATAAAATTCCTTCCCCTTCCTGTTGTTGTTCAGGACTTTTGCGAGGTAGGTCCTGTCGGCTAATGCTGCCTCTGCCCCTGTGAGTGCACAGATATTCACACTGAAAGGCTGCTTTGTCCTTTCAAGGAAAGAGATGAGGGATGCCTCCCCGACTCCATAGCCGATCCGTAAACCTGCAAGGGAATAGGCCTTTGAAAAGGTCCGCAGGACCAGTACGGGATGATCATTCACATATTTGAAGGTATCAGGAAAAGCCTTGTTTTCCGCAAATTCCGCATAGGCCTCGTCAACAACTATCAGTATATCCGGAGGAAGATCTTTCAGGAATAGACTGAATTCATTTTCTTCAAAGATGGTTCCCGTAGGGTTAAGGGGGTTATTTAGGAAGATGACACGGGTTTCTTCATCGATTGCTGCCTTTATCGTATTGAGATCCACCTTCATATCTATAAGGGGGACCTTGCGGACAGCATACCCGTAGATGGCTGCTGCAATAGTGTAAAAGGGAAATGAAGGATCAGAGACAATCACATCCTTCCTGCTGTCGTGCTTCATGGCCTTCAATACCAGCTCAATCAGCTCATCGGAGCCGTCACCGAAGAGGACCTGATCGGCCTTGACCCCGTAATGATTCGCCACTGCGTTCTTCAGTTCCTGTTCTCCGCCGGGATACCTGTTCATGTGATGAAGGACATCAAGGATACGGGAAAACACATCCGGGGAAGGAGGAAAGGGGTTTTCATTTGAGGCAAGCCGTATCCATCCCTCCTCAAGGCCATACATGGCTGCCATGGGATAATGAGGTATCTTTTTTATGCTGTCGTGAATAGATAACGTCATGCCTTCTTCCCTATCACCCTCTTTACAAGTTCAACTGCATTTGACTGCATTACATAAAAATCGTCCGCAGTAAGTCCGGCGCCCCTCACCACCTTTCGGGCCTGCTCCTCAGTCACCAGGTCGGAAGGGCTGTGGGAATCTGTATTAAATATCAGCCTTGCCCCGATTCTTTTTGCCAATTGCCCTACATGGCCGTTTGACAGGGAATGGCCCTTTCTCCCGCTTATTTCAAGGAGGACATTCTGTTCTTTTGCCCGCATCACATCCTCTTCAGTGATAATGCCCGGATGGGCAAGTATATCTGCACCCCCTTCTATGGCCTCCCTGTTTGTTCCTTCCTCTACAGGCTCGGCAATGGTCTCCCCATGAACAACCACGTAAAATATACCGAGCCTCCTCGCAAAGGATATGGTCTCCCGTATGAGCTGCTTTGGCAAGTGGGTTATCTCCACACCGGGGAAAACCGTAATATCCTGATAATACTCAATCTTTTCGCTCAACTTCAGGATAGATGCCGCAACCCTTTCAATGTTCGATATATCCACATGGTCAGAGATGCCGATGATCCTGTATCCTTTTACCTTTGCCCTTCGTATCAATTCGGAAGGCAGAAGCTCGCCGTCGCTTAATAGAGAGTGGGTATGGAGGTCTATCATGGCTACATCTTGTATTTGCCGAAATCATCCTGGGAAAGGTTTTCGAGGATATCTTCCCAGTCATTCGTGTCAGTCACAACCTTATCGCCCTTTTGATTAAGGTCCACCTTTGCCGCCCGCTTTATTACGTTTTCTTCCACAAATATGGATGCCCCGGTCCGGAGCGCAATGGCAATGGCGTCACTCGGCCTCGAATCGATTACGAACTTCTCGTTCTTCATCTTTACATGGAGAAGGGCATAGAAGGTATTGTCCTTAAGGTCACTTACCTCTATCCTTACTACCTCCGCACCGAGTTTATCGAGGATATTCTTCAATAGGTCATGGGTCATGGGTCTTGGTGTCTGAATGTTCTCAAGGGCAGTGGCAATACTCGATGCCTCGAGGAGACCGATCCAGATAGGGAGGACCTCATTATCTTCCATGTCTTTGAGGATGACGATTGGCGTATTGGTGAAAGGATCCACGGTAATACCCGCAATTCGCATCTCTTTCAACATATTATACCTCCTTCGATTTCAAGTTTCTCACCCTTCAGAGAATTTGCATAACCTTTCACGATGCCGACCCTTACCAATGTCCCGATCATGTCCCGGTCACCCCTGAAATTGACAATTTTGTTTGTTCTTGTTCTCCCCATAAGGTCTTCCTCTGAGTTTTTACTTACATTCTCCACGAGTACCTCTACCTGTTTGCCCTCAAATGCCCTGTTTTTGCGTATGGTGATCGATTTCTGAAGGCCCTGCAAACGTGCGAGCCTATTAAATCCGATATCCCTTGGCACCTCATCGGGCAGGGTTGACGCTGCCGTATATTTCCTCGGTGAATAGACAAAGGAGAATATACCGTCGAACCCGATCTTTTCCACAAGTTCCATGGTATCTTCAAAGGCCTTCTCGTCTTCGCCGGGAAAACCGACAATACAGTCTGCGGTAATGGCAATTCCAGGAGACCTTTCCCGGAGGCGGTTGAGTCTGTCAACATATTCTCCTGCTGTGTAACCCCTGTTCATGAGTCGGAGCACCTTATCGGAGCCGGACTGAAAGGGGAGATGGATATGTTCGCAGAGTTTTTCAAGCCTTCCGAAACAGTCTATCAGGTCAGGGGAAAGGTCCTTGGGGTGGGACGTAACAAACCTGATTCTTTCTATGCCGTCAATCCTGTTTATGGCCTCCAGGAGGGCAGGAAAGGGGAGATCATCCTTTCCCTTATTGTAAGAGTTCACATTCTGGCCCAGGAGCGTAACCTCTTTCAGGCCTTTTTGCGCCAAACCCTGTATCTCTTCAAGGATATCCCTGCTCTCTCTGCTTGCCTCCCTCCCCCTTACATAGGGCACTATGCAGTAGCTGCAGAAATTGTTGCACCCTTTCATAATGGTCACAAAGGTCTTTATACTGCCCTTTGGATCAAGAGGTTTCACCAGAAAGGGGGTGGTACATCCATTATCGGAAAAATCGAGAAAGGTCTTCTTTGCGGCTGCGCTCGAAATGGCCTCATTGATCCTGTGGATACTGGAGGGCCCCAGGGAAAAATCGATAAAAGGGAGCCGGTCCATAATCTGCTCCTTTTCCATCTGAGCAATGCATCCCGTAACCCCGAGGAGCAGACCCTGTCTCTTCTTTATGATCCGGAGTCTGCCCATGAGACTGTAAAACTTCTGCTCAGCCTTTTCCCTCACGCAGCATGTGTTCACGATCACCACATCCGCTCCGTCAATGGCCGTAATTCGCTCATTTCCTCCATCGACGAGGATGGATGCCATTTTCTCCATATCGTGCTCATTCATCTGGCATCCCAAGGTCTCTATATAAAATCTCATGTCCTAATTTCCGATATAAGTCTTGAGAGGGGACAACGCGATCTTCATCGCCCGCCCCTGAAGTATCTTTTATAGATTCCGATAGAGCTTTCGCTCGTGAAATCCAGGCTTAAGGGCGTGACGGAGACATAGCCTTTTTCTATAGCGGAAAAATCAGTGCCCTCTATAGACTCGTACCTGTTCCCGTCTCCTCCGATCCAGTAATATTTACCGCCTCTCGGATCAATTCGTTCGATTACCTTATCATTATATATCCTTTTTCCGAGTCTTGTCACCATAAAACCCCTCATCTCATCACGGGGTATATCGGGTATATTGATGTTCAGAAAGATTGCGGGGGAGAGTGGCTGCTGGGAAAGGATATCTATTATTTCTTCCGTAACCCGGGCAGCATCTTTAAAGAAAAAGCCGCCTCCTGCGCTTAAGGAGACAGAGATGGAGGGGATCCCGAGGAACGCCCCTTCTTTCGCAGCAGCAACGGTTCCCGAGTAGTTCACGTCCTGTCCCATATTCGGCCCCCTGTTTATCCCTGAGACGATAAAATCAGGTTTGCCCGGGAGCAGGGTCTTTACCCCGAGGAACACGCAGTCTGCGGGGGTCCCGCTCGTAGAAAAGACGTCCTTTTCCACTTCCTTGATACGGAGGGGTTTATGGAGGGTAATTGCATGGGCAACGCAGGTCCGCTCCCGTTCAGGGGCAATCACATATACGGTATGTTTTGCCTTGAGTATATCCCTCAGGGCCGTAAGTCCCTCTGAATGGATGCCGTCATCATTTGATAGCAGGATTAACACAGGTCACCTTTTGAATTGCGAAGATGGGCGGATGAATTTTGCTGCAATGCATAACAAAATAAATCGGGGCGACTGGATTTGAACCAGCGGCCACTTGCACCCCATACAAGTGCGCTACCAAGCTGCGCTACGCCCCGATGCCAAACAGCATATAAGATATTTACCAAAAAGTCCACAAGTTTTGATCATCCGGGTTCAGTGCTTTTCTTGCCCATTGCCCTGTGGTAGCTCCGGAGGAGCACGTTATCTCCTCTTTGCCGGGCAATCTGCAGTCAGGAAATTCACAGCAATTTATAAGAAAATCAGATGTCCGCCTTTACATTCCTCATATGTGTCGTTAGATTAGTGTAATATTCATGGAAAAGGTGTATGGACAACAATAAGATTATTTCAGGGAGGTAGGGAAAATGGCTCAATGGCAATGCTCAAATTGCGGGTATACCTTTAACACAGACGATCTTCCGGAGAAATGTCTTTCCTGCAAGGAGACCTGTTCCTTTAATGATGTGACCTGTTATATACCTGATTGCGGAGGCACGGGGAATATTGATCCGAGGCTTGTAACAGAAAGAAAGGGGAACATCCCGAAGAAGGAATAGGACTACCTGAAGTATCCGGCAGATAATGAGCGTGGTTGCGCTCAGCGCCCTAACGGGAAAGCGGGTAATCCTTGCCTGTCAGGGTAATGGTATGCCGTTGCCCCTTATAAGTAGGCAATGAGATTTATAGAGGTAGTTTTTCAATGCAAAATAATTTAGCAATCCTCGGCGTATCGGCAACTGCATGAGATTGCTTCCCCCCCACGCTCCGCTCTCAAGGTTATCAATTGTAATAAACTCTCTGGCAGTCATCGCGAGGAGGCCCAGGCCGACGTGGCGATCTTGTATTCTAATGCTCTAATGCTGAGATTGCCGCACTCGCCGGCGCTCGTTCGCAATGACAAACGGGGAAGTTTCTTGGGAGGAGCGTAGCAGCGTGGCAATCTATGTCCATTTTTACCGAGAATTGCTGAAAATGATTTGTTTTTGTTGACGTTATAATAAAATAGGTTTTAAATAATTGGTGGTACAGTTAACGGGTGGGTTTTTATGGTTTCGAATACTGCGTAGCATCACGCACGGTCAATTTTATTTAATGCGCTGATATATTTTACATCATCCTTTAGGTTATTGAATGAAATGAATGCTTTACGATTGGTCAGGAAGATAAAAAGCGGTTTTCCATATCTCACCAAAGAGATGCGATCAATCGTCTCTGAAAAAACACCATTTTTTGTCTCCAGGCCCAGCATGATTCACCTTACCAGTTATACACCGTGCAATGCCAAATGCATATTCTGCCAATGGGGGTTCAATAATGTGCACCCCTTTCCCACGCAAAGCACTTCCATGCTGAACAGCTATATCCCGCAAATCTTACATCATATAGCCGAACTTTCCGGTTCAGGAACGGTTGTCTCTTTTACACCAATAGGAGAACCTTTTCTTATTCCATCGCTCCTGGACTGGATACGAATTGCAGGGGACCTGAGGTTAGACTTCAGGTTTACAACAAACGGCTATTTACTCGACGAAGCGATGGCGGAGAAGGTCGTGGCATGCAATCCCTTTAATGTGGGGATGTCCCTGGAGTCTCTTGATCCTGATATCAATGAAATAATACGTCCCCATAAAAACGGCACCCTTAAAACAATCCGGGCTATAGAATCGCTTTTGTCCGAAAAGGCACGGCAGCGTTCCCGTATCACTATCAACATAAAATGTACCCTTACTCAGATTAACTTGCCTTCTATTATCGACATTGTAAAAAAATACGGAAAGTCTGAGGGTGTAATTATCACCCCCCAGCCCTTTGAGATCCTGGATGGGATGCCGCACGAGACAATAGACAAGCTCTGGATAACCGACCTTGAGCAGCTTAAAAAGGTTATGGAGGGGGTTATTACCATGAAAAACAGTGGATATCACATTAATATGGAAGAATCTGCTGTCAATGATTTTATGCATCAGTATCAGGATGATCCCCACAGGGTGTCCACCGTAGAACGGAAGAAGGTGCTCCGAATGGAAAAGAAACCCTGTACCATTGGAAATAATACAATTTTTATCGAGAATGACGGAGGGATCAAACTGTGTCTTTACTACCCTGCAGTAGGTAATATCGTAAAGGGCAAGACTACTTTAAAGCAAATATGGTATGGTGAAGCTGCGGCAAAGGTTCGGAACGACATCAGGAATTGCCGATTACTGTGCAATTTGTCCTGCCTGAGGCAAAAAACACTGCGTCATAAGATTAAGTCTTACATAAAAATGTAAATGGAGTAAATGCAATAGAAGCTTCATTTTTTTAAACAATAAACCCGCTGCATATCGCCCATGTTCAGGTGAATTGTCTTTTTTTCCAAATGCAAACGGCGGGAAATAGCCTTAAACAAACCCTCTATATAACTACTTTTGGAAACCAGTGCGATATTAAAGAGCAGCCTGTCTATCGCTACTGTCCTCCCTACAACCTCCTCCTTTATTATCTCAAAACCCGACTTCCTTAATAAAGCCTTCAGGGCCGGTGCGGAAAAAAAATAGATATGTCCGTCGCACCGCATGCTTCTTTCCCGTGACCCGAGTATTTTAAAATTGATTGTGTCATATTTTGGGGTCTCAACTACAAAAACCCCTCCCTTTTTCAACATACGGTGAATCATTCCACAACTTGAGGCCGGATCAGGAAGATGCTCTATCACATGCAACATGATGACCACATCAAGGCTTTCTGCTTCAAAGGCGGATTCTTCCAGCGTGGTCTGATGTATATTCAGATTGTAATATTTTTGCGCATAGTCGCCAAAATACCTGTCCGGCTCAATTCCAACAGTATCCCAGCCGTCTTCCTTCAGGTAATTAAGAAAAACGCCGAGATTTGGGCCTATTTCCAGCAGCCGGCCTTTCTCGGGTTTCATCGCATCAATGGTGCGGGCTATCTTTATATAATCAGGAAGTTGATTATGCTGCTTTCTTTTGTACTGTGCATGGTGTTCAATTACTTCAGGCGATAAGGGCGCATTCTCTTCACCATATAAATCCGATGGGGAAAACACCTGAGGACAGGCATACATCAAGCCACATTTGCTGCATTTTACTATCTGGTGTATCTGGCTTATGTTTTTTTTATAAAGAACAGCATATTCATTGGACCCGCAAATTATGCAGCCCATGGACACCTCCCCCAATCTCTTGCATTAGATTTTTCACGCACACTAAAGGTCAATACTATAAGTATATCCTGTACGCTGTCAATACAAAATCACCGGAATCGCTTGAAAATACGGCATCTCGCCTCGCGCTCAAAAAACTGAAACTCATTGACTTTATAACAGGATGCCTTCATAATGACAGATAAATATCCGGGGATTATATGGAAAGATTAACCGGCATTTATTCTAAAAAATCTTATAAATAGAGGGACGCTATGATCGTAAGAAACATGAATGATCCTGAAGTATTGGAAACAACCTACATCGCTCATCGCGGGGCAGTTGCCCGGATGATCATGACAAGTCAATTCCTTAAGTCAATGGAGTTTCTCGCCTATGCCATGCTCCCTGCAGGGAATGCTATAGAGGAGCACATAGATGAGGTGGAAGAGATATACTTCGTACTCAATGGGGGCGGCTTGATGAAGGTAGGGGATGAAGAGAGGGCAGTCAAGGAAGGGGATGCGATATGGCTCCCAGCCGGTAAACCTCATGCCCTGAAAAACAACACAGCAGATATGATGGTTATCCTTGTTGTCGCGGCATATCCTGATTAATAAGGCAGACGTTTAAGCTGAAAGGGGCGCTTAAAAAGGCCCGGCCGCAGCGGCACCCGGATTACCTGACAGAAGGCGCATTGTCCTTATTCACCATATTCTTCAAGATACCTCTCGATATACTCCGTTACCTTCTCATTGGGCTGAAAGACCCCGAAGTGTCCTTCGCAGAGTAAATCCGCCTTCAAGGAGAGGAGCTTTTCCATTGATTTACGCCACTCCGCAAGGTTTGCCCCGAACTCCTTCAGGAAAGGACCATGGATATCCTGACCGAAGAGCACCCTTTTGCCTCCCATATCCAGGCAAACTGATAGAGATCCCGGAGAATGGCCGGGTGTGTGAAGGCAGGTCAGGTCATATCCGCATACAAATAAATGTTCTTCCTTCAGGGTAAGTTTTATATCTACAGATAAAGGTTTGAAATCTATATTATAATAGAAGGCGGCAGTCATCTTCTGGTCCCCCCTCTCAACGATACGGGCATCAAGGTCATGCATCACAATCCTGGCGTCGCACCGCTCCTTGAATTTATGGGCCCCTCCTACATGGTCAATATGACAATGAGTGAGGATAATGGTCGATATCCTTTGAGGATCAAAACCCAGACTCTCGATATTTGACATGATTCTGTCAAAGCCCGGGCCAGCCCCCGTGTCTATAAGAATGAGGTCTCCCAGGTCTGCCAGGTAGACGGAACAATCCCTTGAGTCTGAAATATCTGAACTTCCCACGAGATAGATGCCTTCAGTAACCTTTTTCGCCTTCATCTCCTTCTCCTTTTTTTATAAAATCATACCATCAATCTTCATAATCGTCAGCGACAATCTGTGAAGCGCTGGATCAGTGCAGAGACAGCATGGAGCTTTTCGCCCCTTCTTCTATTGTGGAGTACATGGATATTGCAGGCCCAATAACACCGCCCTGTAAGTAAAAGCGGGTAATTACCGTGGTCCAGGCGTTGGGGAATATACATAGAATTTGTGTGCTTGATTATTTTACACTCTTATTATACAGTGTGCCATATGAATATGTAACACAGAGAATGCACTATATAGTGTGTAGAGGCGGTTAATTATGGTAGAGATCAAATTTTACGGCAGAGGCGGACAGGGTTTGGTAATTGCTGCCCAGATACTCGCAAAAGCTTACTTTCTCATAGGCAAATATCCGCAATGCTACTCGCTTTTCGGCGGGGAACGGAGAGGTGCGCCGGTAATGAGCTTTTTGAGAGTTGACGACAAGAAGATATATCTGAAATGTGAAATAAAGAAGCCCGACCGTTCGATATTTTTTGCCCCTGACTTGATAGACGAGGATGAAATCGAACGAACGTTAAAGCCTGGTGGTTTTGTCCTGATCAACACCCCTTTTGATCGAGACCACTTTAAAGGCATTCAAGGGTTGCGTGTCGCGGTAGTAAATGCCTCGGCCATAGCACAGGAGGAGGGCATCGGCACTGCAATCAACACGGCCATGCTTGGCAGCTATTGCAGGGTTGCCGGAGATATCCCGATGAATGTTCTTGAAGAAGTCATCAGGTCTTCCGTGCCGGGAAAGATAGAGGAAAACGTTAAGTCAGCTCTACAGGGGTACACAATGACAACACGTATATCGGAGGGAAACGATTTATGACCACACAAGAAAACCTCAGGGCAGCAGACTATGAAACCATTATACCTGTATCAAGGGCCAATACAAAGGTCTTTAAAACAGGTCAGTGGAGTCAAAAAAAGCCTACCCATCACCCGAAACTGTCCCCCTGTCGAGAAGCCTGTCCTGTTGGCAACAATATCCCCGGAGCCCTTGCCCATGTCTCGAAAGGGGATTATAATGCCGCCCTTGCTCTGATTCTTCAAGAAAACCCTCTCCCCGGCATCTGCGGAAGGGTTTGTTATCACCCCTGCCAAACAAGCTGCAACAGAAATCAGTTTGATGAGACGGTTGAGATCAGAAGTTTAGAACGCGCCATTGCAGATTATGGGTGCGCAACCCCTCAAATATGCAGCAGCCCGACAGACAACAAAACTACTATAGCCGTCATAGGATCGGGGCCTGCCGGACTCTCGGCAGCATATTTCCTTGCCCTCTTCGGTCACAGGGTTACCATTTTCGAGTCAAGGGCAGAGCCGGGAGGGGTACTCAGGTACGGCATCCCGGAGTACCGGCTTCCCGGAGAAGTCCTGAACAGAGAGATAGGCCGCATACTTGCCCTGGGCATAGACCTTGAGAAAGGTGTGAGGATAGACAGTGAGCGATTGGACGATTTACAGGACCGATTTGAATATATCTTTCTTGGCACTGGTGCCTGGCTGCCGCAAAAGACAGGGCTCAGCTCCGAGAATCGGGAAACCATCCAGTACGGTCTTGATTTTCTCTCCCATGAAAAAAAAGAAATTTTCTGCCAAGGCAAAAAGAACATTGTTGTCATCGGAGGGGGAGACGTGGCCGTCGATGTAGCAAGAACAGCACGTCGTCTCTGTGGCCCGGGCACGGTGATTACCATGATTGCCCCGGAAAAGGAAGGCGATTTCCCTGCAATCCCCGAAGGACTTGCAGAGGCCGAGGATGAGAGAATCCGCATAATCGGGGAATACCAGCCGATAGAGTTCATAGGAAACAGCCACCTTGAGAAGGTAAGGTTTGTCAGGACAAAGGTGGAAAAAGACCGGGTGACGGGAAGATATACGCTATTACCGGGTGACGGCAATGACTTGCTGGTTGACGCCGACCTCGTGCTGATCGCAATCGGTCAGCTCCCCGATACTGGTCTCTTTCTTCCGGAGATCGTGGATAAAGACTTTTCCAAAGTCTTCGTTAATGACCTGGGGATGACCCCGTCATCCCGTTTTTACGCCGGTGGCGACCTGACCAGGAAGAGGCCCGCTGTGGCTGACGCTATCCTGTCGGGAAAACGGGCTGCCCTTTCCATTCACCTGAAGGCCAATGGATATGATCCGGAAATAATAATACCGGCTTTGACGCTGGGGCAAGGATCATCTCTCTCTATCAGTGCATACATAGAGGCCGGCTTAATCGACCTCAAAAAGGTTGTGCAGTTTGCTGAACTTAACACGTTGCTCTACAGAAAAACAGGGGCTGAACATGGGACAAAATCTCCTCCTGAAACACGGCGAACCGATTTTAGTGAAGTTAATGGGGGCCTCGAAAGAAAGGCGGCTATCGACGAGGCAAAGAGGTGTTTTTATTGCGGTTCATGTATTGGATGCGACCTCTGTTTTCTCTTGTGCCCCGATATTTCTATTGCCAAAGAAGGAGACAGGATTTATCGTGTTGACAAAGACTACTGTAAAGGATGCAGCATCTGTGCAACAGTATGTCCCCGTCACGTGATAGAAATGGAGGAGAGCCAATGAGGGACCTCCTGTCAGGAAACTATGCGATTGCCGAGGCCGTAAGAATGGCAAAGGCCCAGCTTATCCCGGCCTACCCCATCACGCCCCAGACTCCGATTTACGAAAGGCTTTCGGAAATGGAGTCACAGGGGACATTACCCGGGGTCATGGTGCGGGTAGAATCGGAGCACTCTGCAATGGCCATGTGCATTGCCGCCTCCCTTGCCGGAGTGCGAGTCTTCACTGCAACGTCGTCGCAGGGCCTTGCCCTTATGCACGAAATGCTTCATTTTGCGTCGGGCAACAGGGTGCCGGTGGTAATGGGCTGTGTAAACAGGGTCCTTGCCGTTCCCTGGTCTTTTGGAAGCGATCAGACCGATACCCTCTCGCAGAGAGATACAGGATGGATGCAGTTCTACTGTGAAGACAACCAGGAGGCTTTTGATACGGTCATCCAGGCTTACCGGATCTCTGAGGCAACCATGCTCCCCTCCATGGTGATCATAGATGCCTTCTTCAACTCCCATTTCATAGAGCCCATGGATGTGCCCGATCAGCGCCTGATTGATCTCTTCCTGCCCCAGGCAACGCTTCCGGAACGATTTGACCTGAATGATCCTGCCTTTATCTCAAATGTAGTCACCAGCGGCGCCCAGTTTCTCCCATTCAGGGAAAGGGCTTTCACGGACATGGAGAAGGCCAAAGAGATTATCAGGGAAGTAGACATAGAGTACAGGGCACAATTCGGGAGAGGTTACGGGATGGTGGAAACGGTGCAGACGAAAGATGCGCAACTCGTTCTCGTGACAAGCGGTTCAATGACAAGTACGGCCCGTATGGCAATTGAAGCCCTGAGAGACAAAGGATTGAAGGTTGGGCTCCTGAAGATCAAGGCATTCAGGCCCTTCCCGTCAAGAGAGGTAGAAGATGCCTTACAGAATATCCCGAAGGTCGCTGTTATAGATCGGAACATATCTATCGGGAAGGAAGGTATTTTTTGCCAGGAATTAAAATCGGCGCTCTACAACTCGACGGCTCGGCCTCGTATTTATGGATATATTGCAGGCCTCGACGGGCTTGATGTCTCTCCTGAAATCATTGAGAACATCTGCCTGGAAGTATTGGGCAAAGAGATGCCGGACAATCTGCCGATATGGGTAAAGGGAAACTGACATGTATAAGGAAAACACCGTAGAAGATTTGATGAGATCAGGTCATTTTGCCTGTCCCGGGTGTGGGGTAGCCATAGCCATGCGGCTTGTGCTCCGCGCCCTTGGCAGGAAAACGATAGCGGTCATTATTCCATCCTGCGCTTCCATCATTGCTGCCACCCACCCCCACAGTGCTTTGGAGATTCCTGCGTTCCACGGTACCTTTGAAACAGCCGCACCAACAGCGGCGGGCATATCCTATGCCCTTAAAATAAGGGGCAAAAGTGATATTACGGTCGTTGCAATTGCAGGCGATGGAGGAACTTTTGATATAGGATTGCAGTCGCTCTCCGGCACAGCGGACCGGAACGAGCACTATATCTACGTATGCCTGGACAATGAAGCGTATATGAACACCGGTATCCAGGCAAGCTCTGCGACCCCCCGGCGCGCCTGGACAATCACAACGCCCGCCGGGCGGTCTGCCAGAAAGAAAAATATTATGGAGATCATGGCAGCCCACCGCATTCCTTACGCTGCCACGGCCTCAATAGGCTATCCGCAGGACCTCATGGATAAGGTCCAAAAGGCAAAAGGCATAGAGGGAACGAAATTTCTCCACATTCTCACCCCCTGTGCCACCGGATGGAGGATGGCCGAAAACCTGACTGTAAATGCTGCCATATTGTCAGTGGAGACAAGAATCTTCCCCCTTTATGAAGTCTTTGATGGGAAGAAGTATGGTATTACTTATGAGCCCCAGGGTCTGCCTGTGGAGGAATATCTGAAAATCCAGGGAAGATATCGCCACTTGGATGCTGGACAGATTGAACGGATGCAAACAGAAACAGATGAGGAATGGGAGAGTCTTTACAGACATGTTACAGACTGCCAACGAAAGGGGGCCTTATGAGCTATTATCTAAACTATGAGGGAGGAAGATTGGATTTTTCCCTCCCGTCAAGCTGGAATGTACTTACCTGTCAGGATTGTTCCACCGTTTCCGTGGTCGAAGATGTTGAAAAGGAGATTGCCCGCGCCCTTGATAATCCCATAGGATCGCCACTCCTTGAGGAACTTGCCAAACCCGGGATGGATGTGGTGGTCCTTTTCGATGATAACCAGCGGCCTACACCGGCACATATTGCCTTCCCGCACATCCTCAACCGCCTCAATAAGGCCGGCATTCCCGATGAACGCATTAGCGGTGTTTGCGCATTAGGAACTCACCCGCCCCTCAGTTTGGAGCAACTGGAGAAAAAGGTGGGCCGAGAGGCCTTTCGTCGTCTCCAGGGCCGCATCAGCAACCATGATCCCCGTTCCAAAGAGAATATTCTTGTCGGTAGAACCAATAAGGGGACAATGGTTGAGGTGAACAGGCTTGTCGCACAGGCCGACCTGGTTATCGGAATCGGGGAATGCATGCCCCATCCCTATTCCGGATTCGGAGGGGGATGCAAGATCATCATGCCCGGAGTCTCATCCTATCGGGCAGTAGCGGACCATCACTATACGTGGATGCGCAACAGGAACAGTAAATTAAATTTGCTTGAGGGAAACCCCTTTTACGAGGATCTGGCTGAGGCTGGCCGTCTGAGCAGGCTCAGTTTCAAGCTGGATTTCATCATGAACGAGAAACATGAGGTGATCCGGGCATTTGCGGGAGACCCTGTTGCAGAACACCGAAAGGCATCGGAGTATGCCGCAACCCTCTATATGATTCCTCTGGCCAGGAGGCCCGATGTGGTGATTACATCGGCTGCTCCCCTTGAAATTGGTGTTAATGCTACGAAAGCGCTCTTAAACGCCAGTTTTGCCGTGAGGATGGGAGGTACCATTATCTGGGTTGCCTCCCAGAAAAACGCCGGACCGATCATGCCGCTTATTGAACAGATAGCTACCAGGGAAAGTGCAAACGAGTACCATCACAGGTTGCTGCGGGGCGATGTTCCAGATCATCTCAAGGGTTTCGGTATCTCCTTTATTATGATGGTGGTTATTTTCAAGGAATTGTCTGAAAAATTCACTGTTATCCACGTAACTGAGGCTTTGACGAAAGAGCAGGTGGAGATGATGAATTTCACGTACTCTTCGAATCTCGATGAAGCAGTTTCAGCAACCTTTGCGAAAATGCCCTTGGCCGATGTGGCGATTTTTCCGTCAGGGGGGGCGAGTATCCCGGACATACGATAAGCAGGGGCTTTTAGCAGGGTATCCTACCGGAAATAGCTGTTGTAATTTTACGGAATTTCCATAATAATGGAGGGCAAGCAGATGGCAGCGGAATGAAAGAACCCGCAGTGATTCATTGCAGAAGAATGCATGGGCGCTGAAGGATACAGCATGGAAACCACTCAATTAAATCGCATTTACAGGGAATTAAGGAAATTCCTGACCGATCCAAGGGAACTCTACCTCGTCCAATCTATTGAGGCGCAAACGCTCTTTGTCTGCGGGAAAGGGGCCATTATCGGGCAATATGACGCCTCTACCTCCCGCTTCGGCAATGGTATCCGGGAGAACTCATTCAAAACACCCCTTGGTCTCCATAGAATCAAGGAGAAAATCGGGGCCGGCGCTCCGGCGGGGCGTATCTTCAAAGGACGGGTGGACACAGGTGTTGAATGGGATCAAGTTACCACAGAAGACAACCTGATACTGACCCGTATTCTCAGGCTGGAGGGCCTGGAGGAGGGGATCAATAAGGGCGCCGGGGTGGATTCCTATGAGCGCTTTATCTATATCCACGGCACCAACCAGGAAGACCTGGTAGGCACTCCCCTGTCCCACGGATGCCTGGCCTTACGGAATCAGGATATTCTTCGCCTCTTTGAAATTGTAAGGGTTGGTACCGTTGTCTATATCGATCCTTTGCCCATAGTTATTGGAAAAAACCCATGCCGAAGCATCCATTTCACCGGTATTTTCGGCACCGGCATGAGCGCTCTCGCACAATATCTTCGTTTTCAGGGGATTGCGGTCTCCGGCTCCGATCGGTTACTTGCCAGCGAGGATACTGCCTCTATCCGGCAATCCCTTGAAGGGCTCGGGTGCGCCATCGTCAATCAGGACGGTTCAGGTATCAATGCGGATACTGATGCAGTCTGTATCTCAACCGCGATAGAAGAATCGAATCCCGACATCGCTGCAGCACGCAAGCTTGGCCTTCCCATCATCCATCGCTCCGATCTCCTTGCTGCAATCATCACAACAAAAAGGACCATAGCAGTCGCCGGTACAAGCGGCAAATCGACGGTGACGGCAATGATATTCGAATTCCTGGCTGCATGTGGAAAATCACCCTCTCTCATAAGCGGCGCGCCCTTGCGCAGACTTGAAAAGCAGGGGCTCATCGGCAATGCTTGGAGCGGCGGCTCTGATCTGCTCGTTGTAGAGGCAGATGAAAGCGACGGGACCATTGTCAAATATTCACCTGAGATTGCTGTTATTCTCAATATCTCCAGGGACCACAAGACCATTGAAGAGATAAGAGGGCTTTTTGAGACCCTGGTTTCAAAATCGACCTGGACTGCTTCAAACGCAGATGATCCGGGCCTTGCAACGCTACAGGCAACAGTGGGTTTTGGCTGTAACAAATCGGCCTCCTGGCAGCCGGATCATGAGGAACTCCTCCCCACATCGGTGAAGCTTTTTCGTAACGACATTGAATATCATTTACCCCTTCCGGGGAAACACAATCTTGAAAACCTGTGCGCGGCCCTTTGCGTATGCGAGCATTTCGATTGCGATGGGCCAGCCCTTGCCGAAGCAGTAAGAAACTTTGAGGGTGTGGCCCGGCGCTTTACGGTATTTGAGACATCACAGAAGGTGCATGTGGTCGATGATTTTGCCCATAATCCGGCAAAGATAGCAGCGGCAATAAGCGCTGCCCGGGGCCTTTCAGGACGCATTGTTGCCGTTTACCAGCCCCACGGGTTTGGCCCCACGCGATTCCTGAAGGATGAATATATCGCCACTTTTCGAACCATCTTCCGGCAGGATGACGCGCTCTACCTCCTGCCCATTTATTATGCCGGGGGCACTGCCCAAAAGGATATCTCCTCGGTGGATATCATAAATGGCCTTGGACCCGTATCGTTCAAAGCACAGGCGGTAGAAGATCGCGACAAGTTGCTGACCAGACTGAAGGCCGACGTGCGATCAGGCGATTGCGTTCTTGTCATGGGTGCGCGCGATCCGTCGCTCCCTGCCTTAGTCAAGAAAATCGTGGAATTGTTCGGCGGGACGAAAGTATAAATGTTTGAAATGATAGTTATTGTGGCCGGACAAAGGCCTGTTCGGGAACGGCCATCTGCGCGCTCTACTCCGCTTGCGCCCTCCGATGTATCAAGATACACCTTCGGTCAGCAATGCTCGTAGCCCATCGCACCTGTCACCTTCCACTCCAGGCCTTCGTCCACTCCACGCTGGTGTCATCAGCCCCCTATCGGCTGATGACACCAGCAAATAGTTCTGTCGAGAAAGTGCGTGCGGGCCTATTTTTCA
>PNOM01000036.1 GCA_013824835.1 Syntrophus sp. (in: bacteria)
TAATTTTGAGAAAGGGTATAGATTGCCACGTCGCTACGCTCCTCGCAATGACTTGAATTAGAAATGGAATTACACACCCCTTCTGCAGACAGCTTCGTCAGGGCGGCAGGCCTTCAGCGGATTATCCCATGATTGTACTTCTACATGAAGGATTCTTCACCTGACGTAATATCCGTCACTATCCTCATAAACCCTCAGGGTAGGGTACATCTCATCATGGAGTTGTCCGGGAGTCTTTACCGGCATACCATTTTCCCCGCCCGGCGACTGTATCCTTCCCTGCATACTTTCCAGTAATTCATCCCGGGAAATATACCCGTCTTTGTTCGTATCAAGGGCATCAAAATCTGTGGTGCCCAGGATTCCTCCCATCTTTTTGAATTCCTCTCTGCTTATCACGTCATCCCTGTCAAGGTCATATTTATTGAATGATGACAGAACAGAGGCTTCTATGTTCTCCATGCCCTGTATACTCATAGTTCCAAGATTTTGCATATCCACACGACCAAAAGGGCTTGTTTGAGGAAATGTGGAAAGCACTGCGGCCTGATAGTCCTGGACACTGATATTTCCAAGATTTGTCGTATTCATAGCTCCATAGGAAGCAACCTGGCCATGCGTCTTTCCAGATAGACACAGTAAAAACAACAACAAAAAAACCATTTTTTTCATATAATCACTCCAGATTGTTTTTTACAGCGTAAACCCATTTTCATAGCTTATTCCTGCTATTTATACCTTCTGTAGGCATTCCTCCCGCTCTGTTTTGCTTCATACATGGCAATGTCAGCACACTTTATGAGATCATCAGCATCTTTGCCGTCATCAGGATATATCGAAACCCCGATGCTTGTTGTAACATAGATTATATGGTTTTCAATCTGAATCGGTTTATGAAAAACGTCGAGTATCTTTTTCGCGATTGCGTCTGCATCATTTAAATTTGTTATATTTGTCAACAGCACAAGAAATTCATCCCCTCCCATGCGGGCAAGGGTGTCTGACTGCCTGAGCACACCGGCAACACGCTCTCCGACAATCGTCAGTAACGCATCCCCCACCTTATGTCCCAGGACATCGTTTACTTCTTTGAATTTATCAAGATCAAAAAGCATTACCGCAAGGTTTTGAGGGTAACGCTGGACGCCTGCAAGGGCAATCCTGAGGCGATCAAGAAATAGTGTTCTGTTCGGGAGACCTGTCAACATATCGTGGGTAGCAAGGTGGGCAAGCTGCAACTCGTTAAACTTCTGTTTCGTAATATCTTCAATAAACATGAGCAGCTTTTTCTCTGTTCCCTCTTCGAAAGGCACCCCGATAAAATTTCTTATGGTTGTTCTTTTTCCGAAATGAGATGTATACTCCACTGAATCAATCCGGAAAAATTCGCCGTCCAGACCGCTCTTTATTTTATCTACAAGACCGATCCTCTGGTAACCGAGTAGCCTGAATACATTTAGACTCATAAACTGTTCCAGCGTCGCTCCTGAGATTTGAAGCATCTCGGGGTTAACAAAATCAACATCCCCTTTTCTATTGACAATGTAGATGCCGATGGGGGCGTTTTCAATGATATCACGCATCGTCCTGAAGGACCTTGAAAGATTTTCCTGGAAATGCTTCTGCTCGGTAATATCAAGGAGTGATCCGATACTTTTCTTTGTCCCCGGTATCATGGCAATCGTCATATAGATATTCTTCATGTTCATATTTCTGTCTATAAAACGAAATTCGTAATTTCTCGGGGCCGCATCCTCGGTTATCTTTCTTATCTTGTGATAATCACTCAATTTTTGTATATCCTCTTTATCAACAAACTCAGAGAAGCTTTTTTTGCCTTCTATATCACCCCTCTCATAACCCGAAAGGGTTTCAAACTCTTTGTTTGCCATGGTTATAATGGAATTATCTTCGATGATAATTGTGGCTGAACCGGTTGTTTCAAAAATGCTTTTGTACATCTTTTCTGATTCCTTTATGGCCTCTTCCATCTCTTTTTGTGCAGATATATCCCGGATAATGCCCTGATAACCAAGAACAACATCCTCATTCTTTCTTACCGACGCAGTCATGAGGCAATTCATTACGGTCCCGTCCTTCTTTCTCAACATAACCTCGTAGTCCCTTACAGCGCCGCTTTTCTCAATTTCAGACTGAAACCTCTTTCGCTCTGAGGGATTGAAATAGGTGTTTCCGGCAGACATTTCCGCCAGCTCATCCATTGTATATCCGAAAAGGTCGAGAAATGCCCTGTTGACATTGGCAAAACCCCCATCCCTGGTCGTCATAAAGATTGCATCCCTTGAATCTTCAAAAAGGATTCTGAATCTCTTCTCGCTCTCTTTTAACGCTTTTTCAGCCTCTATTTGCTGAGTTACATCAGACAATATGGCAACGGCCCTCCCGTCGTCGAGCAGGAAAGGTCTGAATTCGATCTCTTTTACGCTTCCATCTTTGCACACCACCCTGAATATTCTGTCAACACCTTTTAATGCTACATCGTTCTTCCAGAAATCGATCACCAGTTTACGATACTCGGGATCCGGGTATGCCCTGTTGAGCCAGTCTCTTCCTGTGGGAACATCGGAAATTACATATCCGGTAATACCCGTAAATTTAGTATTCACGTAAACAATCTTTCCACTATTATCAAGGAGTATTACTCCGTATGGAGCCTCCTGCAGTATAGCAAAGCACGAATCAATATCGATTCTGAAATCATTCACGCTGTCCTCCTGAACGAGTATTTTTTGCTGCTCTATATTTAACTTTACTACAATAACTGACAGCCTGCAATGAGTAAACATTTAAGGAAAAAGTTGGAAATTCGCAGCATTCCCTCACCCGGTCGCCACGGGTCCATACCCCGAACCATGCTTCAAGATGGTTTGCCCCGCAACTTACTGCAAGGTGATTCATTACATGTTGTTGTCACGGGTAGGATATCCCGTGACTTTCAGCGGGGTAGTTCATTTCAAGTTTTGCGTCCACCACCGTGCCGCCAATACCCTGTTCAAAAAGGATGAGGGGATTAATGTCAAGGGTTCTAATCTCGCTATGCTCCCAAAGAAGTCTTGAAATATTGACAAGAATGCCGGCAAGATAATCAATATCATAGGGCTTTTTCCCTCTGAATCCTTTCAGTATAGCAGAGCCCTTAAGTACTTCTATCATCTGTCGGGCGGTTTTTTCGTCAATGGGGGCTACACGGATCGCTACATCTTTATAAATTTCAACAAAGATTCCTCCCAATCCGCAAAGAATGATGGGACCGAATTCAGGATCATTGCGGCCACCGATGATGATTTCGCATCCTGATGGCGCCATTTTCTGAAGAAGATACGAATCGGCTTCCAGGTTGGAGAACGCCCTTTCAAGGGATGCCTCATCAAGGATGTCCAGTATCACCCCGCCTCTTTCGGTCTTGTGCAATATCCGGGTTGAGGCGGTTTTTAGCGCCACCGGAAAACCCATATCCCGCACCGCTTTAAATCCCTCATCGATACTTGCAACTATCCTGTAGTCTGCCACTGAAAGGCCGTACATTCCGAGCAGGTTGAAAACCTCATGGGCCGGTGTCATGCCCGGCAATAGACGGGATGGCGCCCCTTGCCTTTCTTCATGTCTTTTAATATCAATGCATTCAGGCGATGAGTGAACCCTTTTCCCGGAATGCTCAAGGGCCTTTGAAAGGGCTGTCAGTGCATCATCAACATGGGTAAAGAGGGGGAGATCTGTCGCGCCCCTCAGGGCAAGCCAATCTTCCTTGTGTGCAATAATGCAAAAGAGAACAGGCTTCTCATATGTTTGCGACAATTCCCTGCAATCGGATATAAACCTCTTCGAAGGCTCAAAATCAACACTCAGTGCATAGGAATGAATGATGAGGACAGCATCGACATCCTTTTCGCGGAGCGCTGATTCCGTTATTTCGAGATAGACAGTAAAGTCAAAAACATCGCCAAGATCAAGGGGATTGGTCCTTCTTATGACCCCCGCTCTCGTTTTCTCCGACAGCATGCCAAAGAACTGTCCGGAAAGAGATGCGAGCCGGAAGCCATGGAAATAGACGCTGTCCGCCGACAACACAGCATGTCCGCCGGAACGGGCAATGACGGCAAGCCGTGGTCCTTTGGGCAAGGGGAGAGAAAATGCCTTGAAGGCATCCACCATTTCTCTGAGGTTTTGCACGCGGTAAACACCGGCCTGCTTCATGGCCATATCAACAACCAGATCATCGCCTGCCAGCGCCGAGGTGTGGAATTTGGCGATCTCATTACTGCCGGGACTCCTGTTCGATTTCAGGAGGACAATAGGTTTGCCTGTGGAGGCCGCCAGCGTCATAAATCTTCTTCCGTCACGGATGTTCTCCAGATATAATCCGATAATATCGGTCGCAGGATCAGAAATCAGATACTCAAGGACGTCGTTTTCATCGCAGACCAGTTTGTTCCCGATGCTTATCATTTTATTCATGCCCACGTTTTCAATATTGCACAGCACCATGATGTCGTGGACAAGGCCCCCGCTCTGAGAGATTATTGACACTTTACCTTTTTTGACCTCATGGGGATAAAGGGGGTAAAAAGGCAGGGCAAGGCCATTTTCGATGTTTATAATACCAACGCAGTTCGGCCCGATAATCTTCATGCCCCTTTTTGAAGCGATACGAACTATCTCCTCCTCAATGCCTTTCCGCTCCTCGCCGAATTCTGAAAAACCTGCCGTCTCTATTATGACATTGGTAATTCCCTTTTCTCCGCATGCTTCCAGGGCCTCAACCAATCCGCTGGCGGGAATAAGAATAACGGCAAGTTCCGGGACATCCGGTATTTCGCCCACATGGGCAAATATCCTACGCTCCGCCAAAACGCCTGCTTTTGCACCGACAAGGTAGATTGCTCCGGCAAAACCGAAGCGATCCAGATTCTCTGCAATGACACGGCCATTGTTGGCCGGAGAATTCGAGACACCGAGAATTGCAACACTTTTAGGAAAAAAGATGGCTTCCATAGAGGCTCCAGAAAAGAACTGCCCCGCAGGGCAATTAAAGATATATTCTAATACATACTATGTATCGCTACATCCTGCAATGAATAATATTTTTCCGAAAACGAAAAACCCCAATATTTCCTTCTGTTGGATACCATTATTTGTCTTTAGTTGTTCTATGCCGACCCCTTTCAATACCAATTCCACTCAAAACACAACTCAAAAAGCGCTTGCAGAATATCAGTGATTATAGCACAATAGGGAAGACAATTGAGCGGGTTAAAGGGTTCAACGTTCAACGCTTGAGATTAAAGATCAAGGCGAAATTTTTTAACATTGAACATAGAACGTTGAACTTTCATTTTGGGGACTGTCCATAAGGAGACCAAGGTCATGGCGAAACAAGGGCTAACAGGGCGAATCTATTACGGGTGGTACATCGTTGCCGCTTCCTTCATCATCCTCTTTTTCAATTCCGGCGCACGGTACGCCTTCGGCGTCATGTTTAAACCGATCACTGCAGAGTTCGGCTGGAGCCGCGGTACGATCTCCCTCGTCTTTTTTGTCAATATGGTAGTGTTCGCCCTTGCCCTGACGATAGTAGGCAAGGTCTACGACCGGTTCGGACCAAAATGGGTGATCATCGTCTCAACCCTTTTCATTTCTGCGGGGTTCATCCTTACGTCCTATATACACTCAATCGGGCAGTTCTTCTTTTCTTACGGCATTCTCGCCGCCGCCGGGGTGGCAGGCACCGCAGTTCCGTTGATGGCGACCCTCACAAGCAAATGGTTTGCTAAGTGGCGAGGACTCGCTATCAGCCTCTCCATCTCGGGTAGCTCTATAGGTCAGTTTGCACTTGTTCCTCTCTTCAGCCTTTTTGCGGTTTCCTATGGCTGGAGGGCATCATACCTTTACATAGGCATCATCATGCTTATTGCCAATATCCTCCTTGCCGTGTTCGTGATAAAGGGAGATCCCCACCATCTCGGACTGAAACCGTTCGGCGAGGGGGAAGAGGCAGACACGGCGAAGAAACCGGTCTCAGCAGCCCCTCATACCGGGGATATACCTGACTACAGTCTGAAACAAGCCCTGGGCACCCGCTCTTACTGGCTCTTCCTCGTAATCATGTTTATATGCGGGGGCGGGGACTATTTCGCCACCACTCACTTGATCCCGTTGGCAACAGATTACGGCATCTCGCCCATCACTGCCGGCAATATGCTGGGGTGGTACGGACTCTGCAGTCTCGCCGGTATCCTTGTGGCAGGCCCTGCCGCCGACTCCATCGGCAACAAGATACCCATTGTTCTCACCTTCGTACTCCGGGTCCTTCTTTTCCTGCTCGTCATCAGGTACAAAACCATCGCGTCACTCTATGTCTTCGCCCTCCTCTTCGGCTTCACCCATCTCATTACCGCCCCTCTCACGCCCATGCTGGTAGGCAAGCTCTATGGCGTCACCCATCTCGGCATCCTCACCGGCGTAGTCAATACCGTCCACTTTCTCGGTGCAGGCTTCTGGACATATATGGCTGGGGTTGTTTTTGATAAGACAGGGAGCTACCAGACGGCCTTTCTTTTTCTCATGGGTGCAGCCGGGGTGGCTGCCCTGTGCGGCATCTTTATCTCAGAGAAAAGGTATGGGACACCAGGGACAAAGGTTTTGTAGATTCTCATACCAAATAGCTATCATACATTAAACTTAAAATTGGTTGGAAATCCTTCCCTCCGGCACTCCGGGAAACATTTCCAACCTGCCCTCATTATTCATCGGATGATAGCGATTTGGTATCAGGTTACAGCCACCAGGTTTTCTGAATCGGGTCATTTATCGTAGCTCATGCCCCCCAGTAATTTCCAGCGACCACCCTCTTTCACCCACGTATGAGTAATCCGCGATGATTCTATTTTCCCCGCACCGGCTGTGTCGCTGCAATTGACGTGGATAGTGTACTGGGTCAGTGCGACCTCCCCCAGAAACAGGATGCCGGCCCGTTCAATCTTCAGGGTGCATGGAGCAGGCTTGGGGATTAACTGCTTCATGAAACGAGCGCTTTCTTCTTTATTAATCGGCTGCGGAGCAGCGCCCGGCCACCCGAGGAATTGACTATGCACAAGGGCAAGTACCCCCTCATAATCTGCCTTATAGAGGTTTGTAAAATACGCCCCTTCCAATGCCCATATTTCCTCTTCCTTCATAGCCCTCCCGTTGTCCCTGTCTGTTGGGGCTGAATACACCTGTGAATAGAAACAGAGCATAAACACCGCAATAATTGTTACCAATAGAATTGTACCTGGGACAGAAATGTCCTTCATAACTTCTTCAGCGCCATGTTCTCATCAATCCGGAGATCATCACAGAAGGAATAGAGCACCGACTGGGCACAGTTGTAACCTTCCAGAAATTTTGCTGCCCCTATCTCACTTTTGGTTTTCATCTATCCTCCTTGGCCTAATGCAAAAGCGTTACCTATGTCCCTGTTCTGTTATATAATCTCGTTCAGCAAATGAAAACAGGGAATAACATTTACTTCCTGCACACCCCGTAAGAGCTGTCTTTGCATATCTTCCCGTCAGTCCAGATGGCCCCTGATAAGTCTGCACCGGACAGATTTGCCTGGGTCAGAGTTGCATTGGTCAGGTCCGTACCGGATAAATCAGCCCCTGTGAGGTTGGCACCGGTAAGGTCAGCGCCGTTCAGCCATGCGTTCTTAGGGACAGAATAGGTGAGTCTCGCATTGACAAGGTTTGCATTGCGCAGGTTTGCGGCAGAAAGGTCGGCGGCATGGAGATTTGCAGCAGAAAGGTTTGTATTTGCCAGGTTTATGCCGTCCAGATATGCATGGGACAGCTTGGTGCCTTGCATGTTCGCATAAGACAGGTTGGCCCCGGACAGAATCGCAACATACAGATCGGCACCAGCAAGATTCGCACCTTGCAAGTCCACACCTCGCAGATCTGCCTTAAACAGGTCCGTGCCGGACAGGTTTGCGCCCCGCAGGTTTGCATTTGCTAACTTGACGTTGCTCAGATCACATCCCGAACACTGGTTCGTTGTTTTCAGCCTTTCCAGATCAGCAGGATTGAAACCATGCCCCGCAGCAGCGGTAAAGAGCCCTAATACAGCCATCATAACGGTATGGAGATAAATATGTTTTAGTGCCATAGCTCGCCTCGGGATTTATCTGTCACCATATTATCGTACCATATCCCCAGAATAATCTGTTGCCTATTTTTCCCTGAAGAACGATCATGGGTGGCCACTGCGGCCAGGCCGCCGGGGATTGAATGTAGGTGAGACGTTGCAGGGTAAAGTAGAAACAACCCACTCGCAGAGTGGTGCCCCGGCGATGAGCAAAACAGCGTTCCGGAATATACTCCAAACTGAAGGATCCTGTAGAACATATCCGGTGATGCCTTATTTTACCAATAATCATTCCCATGGTAAAAGGGTATGATTACGGTGTGGATGGACAACGGCTTGGAAAGGAGTGCTTATTCCAATTCTAATTCAAAGTCCTATCTTTGTTGGCTGCGTCATCCGCTCCTCGATGTACTATTAAAGTACACCTGCGTTGCTTCTTCCTTGCCGCCTCGATATCATCTTCGACTTAGAATTGGAATTAGATGTGGATGGACTGCGAGCATTGCCTGACCGCAGCCGTATCGTGATACGGTGAAGGACGCAAGCGCAGCAGGACGCCGCAGATGAGTGCTCACGAATAAGCCGTTGGCCGACCAGAAGAATAGAGAACTATTATGGGGCTTTTGACAAGATCGAAAATAAACTGAGGGGATGCCCCGAGCTGCCTTTTAATGTTGAATCCCCCACCTCTCCTGTGGTACCATTTTGCCACACGATATGCTGAAAGAATGGGAACTGATTAATTCAGAGGTAGACAGGGATTACAGGGTTTTTCGCATAAAAACGGAAAAATCTCTCTCCCCGAGAACCAACAAGGAAGGCCGTTTTTACGTAATCGACACGAACGACTGGGTCAATGTGATCCCTATTACGGAAAAGGGTGAGATTGTTATGATCCGCCAGTTCCGGCACGGCTCAAAAGAAATCACCCTTGAGATACCGGGAGGCCTCGTGGATGAATCTGACCCTGAAGAGGCCGCAGTTCGTGAACTCCTTGAAGAGACAGGCTACAGGGGCGCTAAGGTGACATTGCTTGGCGCTACAAACCCGAACCCCGCGATCTTCAATAATCTCTGTCACACCTACCTTATCGAAGGGGCAAAAAAGGTATCTGAAGTAGATCTTGACCCTGACGAGGATATCGAGGTCGAGCTTCTGTCTCCATCGGAAATACCCGCCCTCATTGAGAAAGGGGTTATCAGCCACGCCCTTGTCATTGTTGCCTTTCACTACTACTTTTCGAGAAACCACACAAAATCAATTACCCCTCAGCAGAGCTGCGAGGTATCAGCGGAATGAGGAACATGATTACGCCCCCTCACCCTACCCTCTCCCGCGAGGGGCGAGGGAATATGGTTACCCCGAAGCAGAGCTTCGAGGAATCTATTGAGTGAAAAAGGGAATAATCCCTGTAATCGCTTTTGTAGGCCACGCAAATTCAGGGAAGACCACCATTATCGAGAAGCTTATACCCCTCTTCAGCAGCAGGGGTATCCGCGTGGCAGTCATAAAGCACCACCACCTCCATGATTTCGAGATTGATATACCGGGAAAAGACACATTCCGCTACAAAAAGGCAGGGGCCGTCTCCACAATAATCGCCTCTCCCGGCAAGATTGCTCTTGTTACTGATGTGGAGGGGGATCTTCCCGTTGAAGAGATCATCTTGCGATACGTAATGGATGCTGACCTCATAATCGTGGAAGGCTACAAGAAGGCTGCCATACCGAAGATTGAGGTGTACATTCATGAAGAGGGCGGTACGCCCGTATGTCACGGAGACAAAAATCTCATGGCCCTCATTACAGACCAGTCAATAGAATATGGGCTACCCCGGTTCCTGAGAAACGATATCGAAGGTATTGCTGAATTTATCGTGGTAAATCTGATTCGTAGAAACGCCTTTTGAGTTCCTTCACCAGGGCGATGTTTTCAATGTGCCCTGTATGTTTTGCCATAATCTTCCCGATTACAGGCCGGTTGAGGAGATAGATATCCCCGATTACATCAAGTATCTTATGCCTCACAAATTCATCCTCGAAACGCAGCTTGGTATTCACTACCCCCTCATCGTTGAGGATGATTACATTCATCATTACATTATCGATCCGCCCCCCGGAGGCAAGACCCATTTTCGCAAGCCGTTCAAAATCCTTGATAAAACCGAATGTCCGCGCAGGGGCTATTTCTCTCACAAAGTCGTTTATGTCACCGGCAAAATGGTACCTCTGGGTACCGATTGGTTTCGCGTGCTCCAGCACATAATCCACCTCAAACACGTCCGAGGGCTCTATAGAAAGATACTGTGTGTCGTTCAGACTGGAGAGGGATACCTTCTCCTGTATCTTTAAGGGCTCCACCCCTTCCTTCTGCTCCACAACACCTGCCTCCTCGATCTTTTTGCAGATCTCGATTGCAGAACCATCAAAAATGGGAATTTCTTCACTCACTTTTACAAGAAGATTTGTGATTCCATACATGTGACATGTTGCGAGGAGGTGCTCTATTGTCCTTACAATGCAGTTTTTCCCTTTTACCGATGAAGCATATCCCACAGAGTATACATAATCAATGTATGCAGGTATGCGCTCGCCATCAGGTATATGCTCGAAGACGATACCTGAATCCTCGGGCATGGGCAGCAGTATCATGCCTGTTTTTACGCCCGAATGAAGGCCGACCCCATAGACAACAATACTCTTTCCTATGGTTTTCTGGGTACGGATATTGAGCCCTTTTGAAATCTCAATCCGCACGTCTTTCACGGTGCCCGTCATCCGGCCCTCACCCGCAAGGCTCCTGGAGATTACTTCGAGGACCTTATCAATGGAGAGGGGTTTTTCAAGAAAATCATAGGCCCCCAACTTTACCGCTTCCACTGCCGTGGAAATGGTCCCGTGCCCTGATATTACGATCACCACGGCATCCTTGTCCATATCCAGTATCTGTTTCAATACCTGGAGTCCATCAACCTCAGGCATCCATACATCGAGGAGAACGATCTGGGGCTTCTCTTTTCCGTATATGGAAAGGCCTTCCCGGCCATCAGCTGCCGTCATTACATGAAAACCCTCATCCTTCAGGATTGAGGAGAGGCTTTCAAGAATATCCTTTTCATCATCAATAATAAGCACTTTGGGCATGGCTATTATTTTACTTGAAATAATATGATTTTACAATGGTTTCGAGCGTACACCATAAAAAGACCATACTGGATACTTCCCCGCCCCGTTGTAAAACCATCCCTGACCGGGCGATCTGGAGAGCAAAGACATTTGGGAATCTACTCCAGGAGGCAGGTGGAGGTTATTGATTCGTGCATTGCTGAGGGCGACTTAGAAAAGCACGGGTCGGTAATTTCCACCTGCCGACACAATTTATACCTCCAATTGTATTTGCCATGCCCGTAACTACCCTATTGCATAAACCGTTATTATGATATAATATTCTCAGAATTATTCATTCAGGAGGTTGACGAGACTTTTTTGGAAGAAAAAAACGAAGAAGAGTTATTAAAGCTGTCCTTTGAAGACACGAATGTAGCCCGCAATCTCTTTGGTCCAAGAGATGAAAACATAAAATATCTCAAAAAATATTTCAATATCAAGACAAGTATAAGAGGAAACCTCCTCACTATTGTCGGCGATAAGAAGGAAATAGAGAATACAAACAAGATTATCAATGAGCTGCAGGGTATTATCAAAAAGGGGTTCATTGTAAAACCAACAGACATAGACCAGGCAGTCCGGTATATTACCCATGCCCACAACACAATGGATGATCTCTATAAGGATCAGATATACATCTTCCCCTCAAAAAAGGTAATAACCCCGAAAACCAGGAATCAGAAAGCTTATGTGGAAGCCATCAAAAAACATGACCTGGTAATAGGTATCGGCCCGGCAGGGACAGGTAAAACATACCTCGCAATGGCAATGGCCCTCTATGCATACTACAAAAAAGAAGTATCGAGAATCATCCTCACACGACCGGCGATAGAAGCGGGAGAAAAGCTTGGCTATCTTCCCGGGACCATGTACGAAAAGATAAACCCTTATCTCAGGCCCCTCTATGACGCCCTCTATGATATGGTCGATATGGAGCGTGCCTCCCGGCTTATTGAAAAAGGCATTATCGAGATTGCACCACTGGCATTTATGCGGGGCAGAACCCTGAATGATGCCTTTATTATCCTTGATGAAGCCCAGAATACCGCATCAGAGCAGATGAAGATGTTTCTCACAAGGCTCGGATTCTCTTCCAGAGCGGTTATTACAGGCGACGTGACCCAGATTGACCTTCCTGACAAAAGGACAAGCGGCCTTGTTGAGGTCCAGACAATCCTGAAAGGGATCAAGGGTATTGAATTTGTATTTTTTACAGGAAAAGACGTGGTGAGACACCCTCTCGTGCAGAAGATCATCAAGGCTTACGAAGTAAAAGGGCAAAATGGCGAGGATCGTAAACATGCAGAGCAGTAAAGACAGGAAAGAGAAACCCCCTTCCCATATAATCTATAAGAAGCTCTTCTTTTTTCTCCTTCTTTCCCTGGTGCTCACCCTCGTGATACACATTCGCTACCCCCTTTTGAGCGCTGAATACAAACACGGCGATATAGCCCGGGAGAGCATAAAATCCCCTGACGATATCTCTATTCCCAATACAGATAACAGCTTCAAGAAAGGTGAAATCATTGTAAGAGAGGGAGAGAGGATCAGTGAAGCCCACCTGAACACGCTCTCCGCCCTGAAAAACATAGAAAAGGGAGAAGGCCTGAATATCAGGCGGTTCCTCTCTATCTTTATGCTCCTCTTTATATCCATTTCCATAATCTACGAGTACTCGGAAAAAAATATCAAGAAGTTTGTCCTGACGGAAAAAGACGTTATTTTTTGTGGACTTCTTACTCTCTTTACCGTCACATTCATAAAGTGTTCTCTCCTTATATTCGGGCATTTCGCCCCCGAATATACACCTGTTCTGTTCTACATCCTGCCTGTATTCATTTTCGGTATCATAATAAGAATTGTGCTCTTTTCCGAGGCAGCACTCATCTTCTCCGTGGTTCTTGCCATAACAATGGGCCTTGCCTTCCAGAACGGTATACAATCCTTCCTCTATGTGCTTCTTGGGAATATTCTCGCTGCACACTTTTCGGGGAAGTGTGAAAACAGAAATATCATACTTAAGGCAGGTCTCTATACTGCATGTGTGATGGCCTTCATAATGCTCCTCTTTCATCTGTTCAACAGGGAACCTACATCCACTATCCCCGCAAAGGTATTCTTTACACTTTTGAGCGGCATAGGCAGCAGCTTTATTGCCCTCGGGCTACTCCCTGTCATTGAACATCTCTTTGGCTACACGACTGATATAAAGCTCCTTGAGCTTGCCAACCTTGAACACCCCCTCCTCGAAGAAATGATGCTCAAGGCCCCTGGAACATACCACCACAGCATTCTTGTGGGAAACCTGGCAAAGGCTGCAGCGGAGAGTATCGGGGCTCACCCCCTTCACACCCGTGTATCTGCATACTATCATGACATTGGAAAGCTTAAGATGCCCCACTATTTCATTGAAAACAGGGTGGGGTTTGAGGACAGCCACAAGGATCTGACGCCCCACATGAGCGCCCTTGTGATCCTTTCCCATATCAAGGAAGGGGTGGAACTGGCAGAGGAATACAAACTCGGGAAAAAGATCACCGATATGATACGGCAGCACCACGGGACAAGTTTGGTAACCTACTTTTACAACAGGGCAAAAGAACTTGAAGACCCCAAGCTCCACCTTGTTGAGGATAAAGATTTCAGATATGGAGGGCCGAAACCCCAGACAAAGGAGGCGGGCATTCTCATGCTTGCCGATGTGGTAGAAGCCGCATCAAGAATCCTTGAAGAGCCAACCCCCAAAAGGATTGAGACCCATGTACAGAACATGGTAAAGCATATATTCCTCGACGGGCAACTCGATGAGTGCGAGCTCACCCTGAAGGACCTCCATGCCATACAGAAAAGCTTTATTACAATCCTGATTGGCATTTTTCATCAAAGGATAGAATACCCCGAAAGGATACCCCATGACAGTAATGATAAGAGATTCTCAAAGGTCGCTGAAGGCGAACAAAAGGCCCATAAGGCAGATAACGGAAGACCTGTTAACCTTTTTAAAGCTGCAGGATAGGGACCTCAGCATCCTCTTTGTAGATAACAGACAGATACAGAAGATGAATAAGAAATTTTTCGGGAAAGACCAGCCGACAAATGTCATATCCTTCTCGTATCTTCCCCCTTCAGGAGCCGTGGGGCCTGAATTTCCTTGTGAAATTATCGGGGATATTGTAATCTCTCTGGAAAGGGCCCAGGAAGAAGCATCAAGCCTTAACGTCCCCTTTTACGAGAGAGTTTTCGCCCTTATCATTCATGGAATACTCCACATATTGGGTTTTGACCATGTAAATGACAGCAATGAACGCAGGCGAATGAGATATCAGGAAAAGAAGCTTCTCACTTATGTTGCGACTCATAGAATCTATAAAGAGATCACCCTTTAGCCTGCCCGTTCTTTCAGGGATACTCTGTGTTCTCATCCAGCCGCCCCTATCCCTCTCTTTCCTCGCCTTTTTTGCCTTTATACCCCTCTTCTATTCCCTGAATAATAAGAATTTCCGGCAAAGCTTCATGGCAGGATGCATTAGCGGCATTGTCTCCTATCTTGGATTGATCTACTGGATCATCGTAGCAGTACACAAATACGGGGGCATCAATGTATACCTGAGCTTTCTCATACTCCTCATGCTTATTCTCTACGTTGCTTTCTATACGGGATGTTTTACCCTTGCAATATCTTATCTTGAAAAACGACTCGACCTTCCTTTTTACCTCTCAGCGCCTCCTGTCTGGGTAGTGCTTGAATATCTGAGGGGCACCCTTATCACCGGTTTCCCCTGGAGCTATCTATCTCATTCCCAGTACAACTTCCTGCCCTTTATCCAGGTCATATCTATCACAGGGGCATATTTCATCTCTTTCTTGATCATTGCCATTAACGGGATCATCTATTATCTGTGGAAACGAAAAAAGATTTCACTGATCTACAGCGCCGGCATATCCCTGTTATTCATCGCTTCCCTCATATACGGTTTTATTGAGACAGGCAAGAAGGATACTGAAAACCAGAAAGTAGCCATCATTCAGGGCAATGTATCCCAGGAGATGAAATGGGACGAGGCATCTAAGCTGAAAACAATAAGGACCTATTACCAGAGGACCCTGGAGGCAGGCAGTAATGTAGACCTTGTTTTATGGCCCGAGACCGCTATGCCTTTTATCTTTGACCAGGAGATTCACGTAAATAAATATATCAAGGCCCTCCCCTCCTTAACCGGCGCCCTTATCCTTTTCGGAACCATCTCAAGGGATACAGGGGGTCGATTTTATAATACCGCCTACGTTCTTGGAAAGAATGATCAGGAAACAGGAAGGTATTACAAGGCCCATCTTGTGCCCTTCGGTGAATACACTCCTCTCAGGCATTACTTACCCTTTCTCGAAAAACTGAGTGTCCAGATTGGCGAGATATTTCCCGGACAAACCCATGCCCCCATCAGGACCAAGGTCGGCAATATCGGCGTCCTCATATGCTATGAAGGGATATTTCCTTACATAACCAATGAAACAGTGCGCAAGGGGGCTCAGGTACTCGTAAATATAACCAACGACGCGTGGTACGACAGAACATCAGCCCCCTATCAGCATCTTGCCTTCTACGTGTTCAGGGCAATAGAATCGGACCGGTATGTGCTGAGAGCTGCAAATACCGGGATAAGTGCAATTATTGATCCCAAAGGCCGCATTCACGGAGCAACGCCTATCTTCGAGGAAAGGGTGGTAAAGGGAGGATACGCCCTCAAGGATACGCAGACTTTCTATGTCCGTTATGGAGATTACTTTATCCTGATTGCACTCTGTTACCTTGCGGTGATTATCGGTGGAGGAATAATAAAAAGGCAGTCGTTAGTTGATAGTGAATAGTCGTTAGTAGTAATACCAAATCGCTATCATCTGATGAATAATGAGGGCAGGTTGGAAATGTTTCCCGGAGTGATCATCACGGGTACCCATGGATGCCTATTATTGATCCATGGGTACCCGGCTTCTTAAGGGACCAGCTTTGGGTCCATCAGCCATGGTCAAAAGTGGAGTGCCGGAGAACGGAGGGAAGGATTTCCAACCAATTTTAAGTTTAAAGTTTAATGTATGATAGCTATTTGGTATAAGTTGGTAATTGCAGAATATAGAACGAAAAGGGGGTGTTATGATGGTAGTCAATGATAGCAAGATCTGGAGAGTCAGCCGCCGGGACTTCCTGGTTCTATCTGCCGGCCTTATTACTGCAATGACGCTCGGGGGTGCATCAGGTGCAAGGATCAGCCATGCAGCAGACATAAAGTTCCCCGAAGGAAAATGTGGAGGTGAGAAGAATATGGAAAAGAGAGTATTGATCGCCTACGCCAGCAAGTATGGTTCCACCGGAGGAGTCGCCGACGCCATTGGAAAGGAATTGTGCAGTAAAGGTGTGGCCGCGGACGTGGTCTTAATCAAGAATGCCAATAACATTAGCTCATATCAGGGAGTAATCATAGGCAGCGCTATCTATATGGGCAAGTGGATGTCTGAGGCGGTAGATTTTGTTAAGGAGAACAAGGATATCCTGTGCAAAGTGCCTGTCGCCTATTTTCTCGTGGGTATGACCCTGGCCCGTCCGACAGAAGAGAACCGGGCCAAAGCGTTGTCCTACATGGACCCTATCCTTAAGGCTGTGCCGGAAATAAAGCCTGTTGGCATTGGAACATTTGCCGGAACAATGGACTACAACAACCTTTCTTGGATAAACAAGAAGATTTTGAAGTCCAAAGGAACCCCGGAAGGGGATTTCCGTGACTGGAATGAGATTCGCGCTTGGGCACGGGAACCGGTATATGCGAAGTTAGTCCGATAGGAACCTCAGAAAAGGAGAAGCGCGTCTCACTGACACCCGATGTAATATTCTATTTCATTCCATAATCAATGATCTGTGGCTGAAGGTTGTATGCTTGCTTTTATCTTGATCTGGACAATGATTCAACCTTACGGATGAAAAAATCAAACCACTCTGTTCCAAAAACATTGCGATATTTTTCATATACAGGCTTTACGGCAAACTTGAAGGCCTCTCTCCCTGCACCATCCAATAAGAGCACCTCCGCCCCCTGAGCCTTTGCCCTTTCTACTGCATCTGCATAGCCTTTCGCGCTGCCTTCTCTGTTTACCTGAGTCTGGACATTGGCAGCCTCTCTTAAAACCCCCTGCTGCCGGGGAGACAGGGAATCCCAGAACTTCTTGTTCACCACCATAATTCCTTCTGATAACATATGGTCTGTTATGGTAGCGAATCTGCTTACTTCCGGAAACCCCATTAATGCGGAAGTAAAAAGCGGATTATCCTGGCCGTCAATGAGCTTTTGTTTCAGCGCAGTATAGATTTCAGGGAATGGAAAAAAAACAGCCTTAGCCCCCAGGGTCCTGAAGGTATCAATAAAGAGAGGTCCCTTTATTACACGGATCCTGAGACCCTTTAAATCCTCAGGCTTCCTGATTGGTCTCACTGAATTTGTAAGATCCCTGAAGCCATCCTCTGTGTAGCCGATGAAAACAAAACCCTTAGCTTCACAGTATCTGTATAACCTTTGCCATACTTCCTTATCGTCAAGGGTTTTATAGGCTGTGCTTCGGTCGGGATATATAAAAGGCATCTCTATGATGCCAACCTCTTTCACAAAGTTTGCCAGAACACTCGCGCTCACGGCAGTCATCTGGAGTGTGCCTACCTGAACCTGCTCCGCCATTGCCCTCTCTGTGCCAAGCTGCCCGAGAGGAAACACCTGAACCTCTATTTCCCCGCCGGTTTTGTCATTCACATACTTTGCAAAGGCAAGGGCTCCCTCGTGTTGAGGGTGGTTTTTATGTTCTGTATGTCCATATCTGACGATCATCTTTCCTTCTGCAAGGGCCAGAAAAGAAAAGAGAAACAGGATGCCCGCGAAAAGTGCAAGAGTAAACCTTTTTGTCATAATTTATCTCCTATCAATTGTCTATCTTTAAAAAGATTCTCATACAAAACAATTCTTTTGTCAATTATAAACTAAACATTATAAAACTAAAAACCATTTTGTGTTTGACAAAGTCTGCTTTAAAACATAAATAATTATATACCATAATATTCTTATCATTAAGGAGGAACAACAATGAAGCATTGCATGAAATATCTCGCTGCGTTAACAGTCTGTATCTGTATTCTCTTTCTTTGTTCTGCTTCACAGGGAGCACCTCCGATCAAAATCGGCATCGTTGATTCATACTCAGGCCCTGCAACTGCCTATTCTCAGGATGTCCTCGATGGCTTCAAGCTCGCAATAAACGCAATAAACGCAAAGGGCGGCGTGATCGGAAGAAAAATCGAGTTTGTTACCAGGGATGACAAATTTAAACCTGATATCGCCTTGAACGCGGCAAAAGAGCTCGTCCTGAGTGAACATGTTGACCTTCTGATGGGCACCACCAACAGCGCTGCTGCCCTTGCCATATCTGATTTTGCAAAAAAGGAAAAAGTACCTTTTCTTGTGACCGATTCTAAGAGCGAAAAGATTATCGGAGAGAGGGGACACAGGTATGTCTTTAACTTTAATGAAAATACGGCTATGATCGGAAAGGCTGCCGCCCTGGTCCTCGCCAAAAAACCCTATGTCAAATACTATATTGCAGGTGAGGATTACGAATTCGGTCATGCATGCGCTGATGCAGTATGGAACAATCTGAAGATCATGAAACCGAATGTCCAGTTGTTAGGCCAGTCCTGGAGAAAGGTAGGGGAAACCGATCTGATTCCCTATATTACCTCTATGATGCAGATAAAGCCTGACTTCATTATCAGCGCTGCCGGCGGGAGCGGTGTAGTTAATTTTCTGAAGTCTTCAAAAAGTACGGGTCTTAACACAAAGATCCCCCTTTATCAGCATAATGCCACCGACACCGCTGCCCTCCTCCCCATTGGCCTTGACGGGCCTGAAGGCGTCATGGGGACAGCCAACTACCATTTTCATTATCCGAACACCCCTGAAAACAAGGCTTTCGTGGAAGAATTCAGAAAAGTCTATAATAGATACCCCAAATCAACAGCCCTTTACGGTTACATTACCGGCATGTTCATGGCAAAGGCATTCCAGAAGGCAGGCAATACAAATCGGGAGCGATTCATAGATGCCCTTGAGGGTAGTACAATTGAAAGTCCGGTAGGCAAACTCGAGATGCGGGCCTGTGATCACCAGGTTATACTACCCATGTTCGTCGGCATCACAAAAAAGGTACCCGGCTATGATTTTCTCCTTGCATCAGACATCATCACCATACCCGGCAAGGATTATTTGATGAGTTGTGAAGAAGTGATAAAACTCAGAAAATAGATTCAATCCGGCGTACACCAACAGCGGGCGCTTACATGGCGCTGATATGATCTGAGATATGCACCCCCGGGCTCCTGCCCGGGGGTCTTATATACAAATATATTGACTTGCACGAATGTTTGACTATACTTAAATTTATGCCGTCCGTTTGTTATAATACTCGAACAATCGATTCTCTACCACCACAACAGATTTTCAAAACTGGTTAAATCCTCCATGGCAAAATCGGTTGCATATGTTAAGTAACCATCCGCTCAACAATATGACCGGACTCTAAACCGGGAGAAGAGATGGAAATCACAGACAAAGCAGAACAAAACTTGAAAAACCTGAATATCTACATGTGGATCCTCATGCTGCTGTGGTCTGTGGTTGTTGTGGGTTTCCTATGGAGGAACACAGCAGAACATAAAAAAACGATTATCAACATCGCGCGGACCAATGCAGGGGTTGCCATTGAGAGAGACATCCTGTATCGCAGATGGAATGCATCAAAAGGTGGTCTCTATGCACCCGTTTCCAAACATGCTCCGCCTAATCCATATCTGAATGTCCCGGATCGTGACGTAGTAACTATGTCTGGCATGAAATTGACACTCCTTAACCCTGCCTACATGACCCGTCAGATTAATGAAATGGCTGCCCCTCAGAGCGCGCCATCAGGACACCTCACAAGCTTGAGGCCCCTCCGTCCTGAAAATACGCCGGATCCATGGGAGACTGATTCACTCAAGGCCTTTGAACAGGGTTCAAAGGAGGCGGGTTTCTTAGGCAGAATCGGGGGTAATGATTATTTCCGGCTTATACGCCCCTTTGTTGCAGAAGAGAGCTGTCTTAAGTGTCATGCACAGCAGAGGGTGAAGGCAGGAGATATACTGGGCGGCATAAGCATTTCCATACCCATGGCCCCTCTTTATGCCTTAGAGAAATCTTCAAATATAAAACTTACGATCACCCATGGTCTTTTATGGCTTTTTGGACTCATAGGTATCGTTATTGGCACAAAAAGGCTATCAACCCAGTTGCAACAGATTGGAAAAACGGAGCAGGCTCTGACGGAGTCCGAAAACAAATTCAAGACCCTTGTTGAAGAATCTGTTGCCGGTGTGTATATCATACAGGATGGGGTATTTAAATATGTGAACAGGCGATTTGCAGAAATCCATGGGTATTCAGCGGATGAATTAATCGATACGCTACCCCACACAGAGACGATATACCCTGAGGATATCCCTATTGTTATGGAGAACGCCCGAAAACATCTCGAAGACGGAGCCGATTCGGTCCACTATGCATTCAGGACAGTAAGGAAGGATGCACAGGTTATCCACGTCGAGGTATACGGCTCACGCATGATGTATCAGGGCAGGGCTGCAATGATCGGAACGCTGCTTGATATTACGGAACGGAGAAAATTGGAAGAGCTCCAGCACGCCCTTTCAATTACTGACGAGCTAACCGGCCTGCATAACAGAAGAGGTTTTTTTGCCCTCGCCCAGCAGCAGATGAAGGTATCGGAGAGAAACAGCGGGGAATTACTGCTATTCTTTGTAGACCTTGATGATTTAAAGCATATTAATGATACCTTCGGGCATCTTGAGGGTGATAAAGCCCTTATTGATGTTTCCAACATTCTCAGGGATACATTCAGGGAGTCGGATATTATAGGCCGTATAGGGGGCGATGAATTCGCTGTCCTTGCCATTGAGACATCTGATTTAACGGAAGAGACTCTTACAACACGTTTGAGGGACGCCATTAATACCATAAACAGCTTTATTGTTCCTGACTATACCCTGTCGGTGAGTGTGGGCACCGCCCATTACAGTCCTGATGACCATGCTTCTCTGGATGAACTTTTATCCAGGGCAGATAAACTAATGTATATAGAAAAGAAAGGTAAACATATCGTCCATTAGATGATGGATCTGTGAATATTGAGCGGGTAAATTATCGAAACAAAAGCAAAAAAATGGTGGAGCTGAACAGGATCGAACTGTCGACCTCTTGACTGCCAGTTATACGAGCTTTCCGGTAATTATTACCTTTTTCGTGTCATGGTATTTATATAGTTAAATTATAACAGTGACTTGTGTGTCGGTATGTTACGACAACCAGGCCCGCGAGCCTTCTTCCTGGACAGCAAAGAGGTTCCTTTATACGGGGATTTCCAGTGATTACGCCTTCTTTTCGCCAGGCTGGAATTTGATGATAAGTTCTGTATTGAGGGCATGAGCAATTTTTTTTAAGGTGTCTACCGTTGCAGTCTTAAATCCCCCACGCTCCAGTCTTGATAATGCCGGCTGTTTTGTGCCAATTTTCAGGGCAAGTTCAGCCTGTGTAAGTCCTGCTTTTTCTCTGGCTTTAATGATACTTTCGATAAGCTGAAACTCAGGATCAAGGGCATCCCATTCTTCCTTAAACTCAGGGTTGTTCATTTGTTCATCTACATAGTTTCTTAGTGTCTTATGCTTCATGATCCTCCTCCATATCGCTCCATGAAATCTTCCATTCGTTTCAGGGCGATGTTGATATCCTGAGCTGGTGTCTTGCCTGTCTTTTTCATGAATCCGTGTAATAGTACAAACCTCTTTCCCGTCATGCCGAAGTATAATATGCGGATGTTCCCGTCTTTCCCAATTACTCTCAACTCTCTCAGCTTGCCTCTTATCTGTCTTGTATAGGGCTCCTTCAGTAACACGCCATAACGGGCCAGGAGACTAAACAGCCGGGTAACTTTCGCCCTATCCTGAACGGCAAGGGAGTTGAGAAACTCCGAAACGGGGTCCATGCCCTTGCTGTTCTCATAGAATATCACTTCCCACTCCATATAGTATTATAACATACATGTTATAAATTGAAACAGGGAAATTGTTTTGAGAGTGTTATTATGGGGCATATCCGCCCTGACCAGGTGAGGGTTGTCCTGAGAACCCTTTGAGTGATAACACTTGGGTCATATCCATTTTCTCCTCTGTTCTGAAAGTATGCCTTTCATATTTGCTCCAGGCTGCACGAATGCGGCGGGCTGAATGTTCTACTATGGGTCAAGCCTGATTTTTGCACGTAGCGGGCAAATACGATGGGTGACATATCGGGACGATGAATGACAGAGGGCGGCTTTACCTTCTTTGTTCGTAACTATTCAGCATTCCAACAATTGCCGCTCAGAACCTTTTATTCAGGCACTATGAATGGAGGTTGTTTTCCCTCAAATAACAGGCGCAATGATTCCGATGACGTGAGACCCTGCTTACGACAGGTGGATAAATAACTGCGGATACGACAGAAGATTTTTGCTCCATCAAGAGATCGAAAACACCCCGATATTTTCTGCTGAACCTTGGTCATCCGCAGGTCATTTTCAGCTTGGTTGTTGGAGAAGGGAACCCTTTCTTCATCCATAAATCTCAAAACATCTCCCTCGAAGTCCCGAAGTCGTTCCAGGAGATTTCTGGATTTGGAACGGGGAAACCTTCCCCTGCCACCTTTTCTATCTGTTTTATCCGGAGGAGGGCATTCTCTTTCTGCTTCTTCAATCAGATCCCGGTAACACTTTCGGTAATGCTCCGAGGCCATGATATCCAGACGGCCTCCTGCTTCGTCGGTGGCCTTGTTGATTTCCTTGAGCAAAATCATCATCTTTTGAGCCCACTGCTGTGTGTCCTGCTCCCACGCTCTTTCAAGCTCTCGTAGGCGGTGGGCGTTACACAGCGAGTGAAATGCGCCGTATTGAAAGTAGGGCTTCCAGTGGTCGTGACAGAGAATGCCTCGGAATCCGGGCAAAACCCCGATCTCATTCAGTGCCTCGCACCCTCGCTTACAATGGGGGTAAAAGAAGCTGAATTCAGCATTCGATGTGTTGTGCAACCAATAACCTTTCCCGCCGATATTGATGCCGGTTTCATCGGCATGAAGCAATGGTGATGATGTAAGCCGCTTTCTGACCCATTGGTCAAAGTACTCAAGACGCTCATATGCCTCTTGATTGAAATTGTAGATGGAGCCGCTGCTGACCGGAATTTGCATCTGGTCAAGAAAATGATCCTCGATGCGATTATAAGGAATCAACTGGTACTGAGACATATAGATCGAGTTAACTTTGACCCCGATACCGTATTGCACCGGTCGGGTGACCCCTTCCGGGAAAGGGGCAACATAGCGAGTGCCTTGATGATCTTCCAGGATTTGGGCTCGCCATTCAGTAACGACGGTACTGATGTCCAGATCGATTACCTGTCGGGCTTCATAACCAACATCCCGATAGCGACCTTCCGGCAAGGCGCTTTTGTCGACCTTGATGACCTTGACTTCATCAGGATCTGCTACCGGCCTGAGGGTTGTACCACGATGTCCGGGTTGTCCTCCAGGCTTACGTTCACCGGTTCCTTTAGGTTCCTTCAGACGATTTGGATCTGTTGATGGCGGTTTGCTGCTATTCTTGCTGTTAAGCCCAAGCCGGTTCGCCAGGATGGCAATCAGAAGCAGGAGCACCTCAAGACTGGCTTTGAGCGCCGGAGAAATATCCTTCTCAAGGGCAACCAGATCATTGACCCGCTTGATAGCTGCTTCTACATTGATACTCTCAACCGTCATAATACCTCATCCGTACTCAAGATAAGGTAGTATACCACAGGTTTTCAAAACAGATTTTTGTTACTCAGGTTACTCTGTGGTGCATTATTTTATTGCTGAATAGTTACCAATATTGCTTATCACCTGACGAATCTGCCGTCCATCGGCCCTTGCTTTGAAAAGGTTTTTGGATATAAGGAACCTGCACTTTATCTGCGAACCCTCAACAGCAACCCGGGCTGCGTAAATGATAAGCCGTTTAAGAGAGATCACCTTCCGGAAATGTTCACCGCCCTTTGCAAAGGCAAGGAGTTGCTGAGTCAATTCTTTGGCTTTCTCGCAGGCACGTTCAGCCTCGGTTAACCGTTGGAATACTTTATCGCCTGGAGAAGTGCTCATCTTTACCAGAGATATATTCCCCATGATAATAGTGAGGAGATTATTGTAATCGTGGGCAATGCCGCCTGCGAGAGTCCCGATGGATTCAAGCCTTTGCGAGTTTAGTTCAGCTATCTGCCTGCGAGATGCTGACAATTCAAGCAAAAGCTGTTCCCTTGATTTGTTTCTGCCTTCCATCAGATTGTTCTCTTCATGGCTATATTAACTGAACCCAAACCCGGTATCCCGTATCTCATCTTTTAATGTTTTACACATAACGGGTTTCTCCGCTTCACTTTTCACTAAATTCCGAGGTTGAACGGTATTACTTAAACGCAAACCCCTTTTCCCGAAACAATTTGACACATGCCTCCACCACCTTTTCATTGTAGAGAATGCCTTTGTTCTTTTCTATCTCCTCCAGCGCAGTATCCATCCCGAAGCCGGGTCTGTAGGGACGGTGGGAGGAAATGGCTTCAACGACATCGGCTACGCTGATAATTTGGGCTTCGATGAGAATCTGGTCACCTTTTAAACCCTGTGGATAGCCAGAGCCATCAAGCCTCTCGTGATGCTGGAGGACTATTTCGGCTATGGGATAAGGCAACCCCACATCTTTTAATATGTTATAACCCGACTGAGAGTGGACCTTGATGAGACTCATTTCTATGTCGGTTATTTTGCCCGGTTTACTTAATATCTCGGCAGGGACTGATATCTTTCCGATATCATGGATAATACCTGCCATGCGGATAGCATCAACCGTATCACTGGAAAGTCCCATCTCCTGGGCGATGGTCCGGGCAAGATTTGATACCCTCCTCTGGTGACCCGCTGTGTAGGGGTCTCGTGTCTCTACCGTTGAAGACAATGCCTGGATGGTTCCTATTAAACTCTTCCTCAACTTTTCCAGGGTTTCTTTCAGGTGTTCTTCGGCTTGCTTGCGCTCGGTGATGTCCTCGGAAATGCCTAACAAGTACTTCGTGGTCCCATCGGAACCCCGGATACAGACCTTCCGGGTATGGAGAAACCGCTCGCCCTTTTTGGCCGTCAGGATGGGTTCTTCCGGGATGTCCAACACGTCGGTTTCTCCATCGAGCGCTTCCAGGTCATGGGCCATGAAGTGGGCTGCCTGTTCTGGGGGAAATAGGTCCAGATCGTTCTTTCCCGTCAAATCCCTGCGGTCATATCCCAGGAGTTCCTCGCCGGCGCGATTGAATATTACGAAACGCAGGTCTTTTGCCTCTTTGAGGAAAATCATGAGCGGGACATTTTCCACGACTGCCTCGACGAGTGCTTTCGACTCCTTCAGTTTTGCCTCGCCCCGTTTGCGCTCAGCGATCTCCTGGAGCAAGTGGGCCGTTCTTTCCTGAACCATTTTTTCCAGGGAATCCCTTTCCTCTCGCAGGGCATCCTCCGCTTTTTTGATCCGGAGGGCGACTTTGACCTGGGAAACTAGTTCAACCTCGTCAATCGGTTTGGACAGAAAGGCATTGGCGCCGCAATCCAGGACTTCGCTCCGGCTCTCAGCGTCTGTTTTTATGGCCGTAATCATAATCACCGGGATTTGCTTGGTGCTTTCATCGTACATCAGCCTTCGACAGGTCTCAAAGCCATCCATCTCCGGCATCTTTACATCCAGCAAAATGGCATCCGGCAGTTCGGCCTTTGCCTTCGCGATCCCCTCCAGCCCGGATTGGGCGTTGATCACGACACAGCCGGGCATCAGATTTTTCAGCAGGGCGGAGAGGGTGATCAGATTGTCCATTTTGTCGTCAATCGCCAGTATTTTCTGCATAATACCTCCCATTATCCTTTCAGCCATTCACTGATTTTTTTCAGAAAGCCCTCCGGGTCGATCGGTTTGGCGATGTAATCATCGCATCCCCCATCGAGAATCCTCTCCCGGTCGCCTTTCATCACCTGGGCGGTCATCGCAATCACCGGAATCGGACTCAGTTCCTTGTTATCCTTGAGATGCCGTACCACCGTCAGACCGTCCATCTTCGGCAGGGCCATGTCGAGAAGGATCAGATCAGGCCTTGCCTCCTCGGCCATCCGCAGGCCTTCTTCGCCGTCCGTTGCTTCCAGGATCCGGTAGCGGTTCTGCAGCACTGCCTTGATGGTGGTCATGTTGTCGGGATTGTCCTCCACGATCAGGATCGCTGCCTCTGGAAAAGCGTGGGGCCCTTTTCGCCTTTCAATGGGGTAGGGTTTGACTTCCCGCCGCCGTTCCAAAGCGACCGGAAACGATCCCCTTCTCCCGCCGGCGCTCTCATAAAGCCTCGCCGGAGATTCTGATCTTCCGAGCATGGCCCTGATTTTGAATAACAGGCTTTCCCGGTCCACATCCCCTTTCTGGACAAGCTGCTGAATATGGTTGGCGCTGAGTTTCTTGAAATCCTCCGGCGTCAGGTCCTTGGCCGTCAGGATCAGGACAGGTATTTTTACCGTCGCCTTCGTGCTCCTGATCTTTTCCAGCACCGCAAAACCGTCGATCTCCGGCATCATCAGATCCAGAACAATGCCGTCCGGGATCGTCCGGGAAACGTAATCAAAGGCTTCCTGACCGCCTCGGGCTACATCGGCAATATAACCGGCGGATTCGAGAACAGCTTTGACCTGAATGATCGCTGCCTCATTGTCCTCGACAATCAGAATCCGGGGCAAGGCCGCCGGGTTTTTGACTTCGGGGTGTTTCGGCAGACCTTCCAGATCCATCAGGATTCTTTTGATTTCTGCAAGCAGCGTTGCCGAGGTCGCGGCGCTTTTTTCCAGAACGGAGAAGACATTGCCGCTCAATTTTTTCCGGTCTTCTTCCGTAAGGTCTTTGGCCGTGACAACGATGATCGGCAGGCTGCGGGTCGCGGGATTGCTGCGAATCCTCTCCAGCACGGCAAAGCCGTCCGGCTCCGGCATCATCAAATCCAGGACCAGGACGTCGGGGATCTGCTTTTGGATCAATTCCAAGCAGGCAGCGCCATTTTCAGCCACGATCGGCTTCAGTCCTTCCTCTTCAATGATCCGCCTGATTTGCTGACGGTCGAGATCGTTGTCATCAACGATCATGATCGAACGGGTTCCCGGCTTGCCGATCTTCTGTATTTCCGAAATGAGCAGTTTTTTGGACACGGGCTTGGTGATATAGCCGACGGCGCCGAGCGCAAAACCGGTCTCCTTGTCTTCGGAGATGGAGACAATGATGACCGGAATGTCTTTGGTCTCGCGGTTCTTTTTCAGACCTTGCAGCACCTCCCAGCCGTCCATGTCGGGCATGATGATATCGAGGGTGATCGCAAAAGGCAGTTCACGTGCGGCAAGGATCAACGCCTCGGCCCCGGATGTAGCCGTCACCGTGTTGTACCCCTCCTGAAGCAGGTAACGGGAGATCATCGCCGCCATTGCCGGTTCGTCATCCACGACGAGAATGGTCCTGTGTTTTGATTTTACCGCCGACGGCTGTCGGAGGACGATTGGCTCATAGACGGCTGCAGTCCCCTGCCATGTAAGGGGCAGGGTCAGGATGAACGTGGAACCTTTCCCCGGTGTGCTCTGCACGGCGATATCCCCGCCCAGTATTCGGGCCGCTTTGCGGGCGATGGCCAGGCCCAGTCCCGTGCCTTCGTGTCTTCTCGCCGACGTCCCGTCCACCTGCCGGAATTCGTCAAAGATACAGGGGAGGTCGTTTTCCTCGATCCCGATACCGGTATCGGCAATCCGGACGGATACCTTGTCTCGATCACTCTCCACCGAAACGATTACGCTTCCCGCATCGGTAAATTTCACGGCATTGGATAGAAGGTTCTGCAGAATCTGGGAGATCCGGATCTCGTCGCTTTCGAGCGATGGGAGATCTTCGGGAATCTCCTGACGGAGTTCGATCTGTTTTTCGGAGGCCAGGGGAGCGATGCTTTCAATGATGTTTTCCAAAGTCTGAATGAGTGAAAACGGTTTCGGGTTGACATCCATCCTCCCGGCCTCGATCTTGGAAAGGTCAAGGATGTCGTTGATCAGCGTGAGGAGGTTTTTCCCGTTGCGCTCGATGATTTCCAGATAGTTGACCTCTTCGGCGCTGAGCTTGGTCTTGGCCTGCATCATCAGGACGCGGGAGAGGGCCATGACGGAATTGAGCGGCGTCCGGAGTTCGTGGCTCATATTCGAGAGAAACTGGCTCTTCAGACGGCCGGCCTCTTCCAGCGATAGCCGCTGCTGCTCCAGCTCCACATTCTGTTCCTGCAATTCCTCAGTCTGTTTCCGGAGTTCCT
>PNOM01000037.1 GCA_013824835.1 Syntrophus sp. (in: bacteria)
CATCCCAAATCCACCACCACTTTTCCTCCCGACCTCTTTTGCTCCCTGCATGGGCCTGTTTTGCTTGAGAATACCTAAAAAATGGAACCCGAAGAACTGTCTTTTGTCTTTATGCTCTATCCTGACATAACAGAGCCTCTCTTATGGTCATTTTTAGACAGGGCTCTCCTTACACCCCGGTTTATCATACCTTTCTCCATACCTGAAGGTTTATCCCGATCCATGGGCAAGCTCCATAATCCTTTGCCGTGCACAGAGCAGGACATCGAAGGAGGGATGTCCCTCAGTAATACGGATCATCATCTCATGGGCGCCTTCCATGATACGCCCCGGAAGGTTGATGAGGGAAAAACGGATCGCCTTCATTCTTTTGTGGACCTTGAGAACCAACTGCTTCATGGCAGAGTTGAGGTTCATAGCAAGCACCATGATTGACCACCATGCGGCATTCTCCCCGAAATCGGATGAAGGAAGCTTCCTTCCCGCAAGGTCTTCTTTCATGATCGAGTGGGCTTCTTCAGATTTGCCGCACCTTTCATAAAGCCAGTTCACTACCTCTGACCCATCGAGGTCCCTGTTGGTGACAATACCGAAGATCTTGTAGTTCTTTGTGTCCATCTCCATTGCGGGGAAGGGGAGCGCAAGCTGTAATCCGGGAAGAACTTCCTGTTTTAAGAGTTCGCGGGTAGCCATGTAACGATAGGTCGGGGCGTTTTTGCTGGAGGCAATCTAGCTTGGAATAAAACAGGCACCGAACCGATTTTAACAAGATTAACAGAATAGCGGATGATCTGTTAAAAGAAGTCAGAAGGCCTAACAATGGATAGACTTTCCCCTCCCTATATGGCACAATCTTGGTTGCGTATAGGTTGCATTCTGCACGGTCGAAAGGAGGCTTAAGATGGGTGTGACTGTGCGCCAGAAGCAACCAGGAAAAGGAAATGCCTGGTGGGTTTTTATAAATCATCAGGGGAAGAGGAAAGCGAAGCTCACAGGAGACAAGAAAGCGGCGGAAAAGGTGGCGTCAGCGATCCGAGAGAAACTGATTAAAGGTGAGCTGAATATTGCTGAGAATACGGAGATTCCCACTCTTGAGAAATACGCAGGAGAATGGCTTGAGGGGTATGTGAAAGCGTCATTAAAAGATTCAACCTATTCAGGATATGAGACGTTTATGAGGCTATATATTCTGCCAGCACTTGGAAACAAAAGGCTTGATGAGGTTTCGAGGGGTGATGTGAAAAACCTGCTTTTCTCTGTGTTGAAGAAGAATTTATCAGCGAGGCAGGCCTTTAATATAAAGGCCTGCCTCAGCGGTATCTTCTCTAATGCAGTGGAAGAGGAAATCCTGAAGGTCAACCCTGTGTCTCGTACTGGCAAATTTATCAGGCGAACATCCAAAGACAGTGACCTCATCGGTCATGCGATTGAATTCCTGACAAAGGAAGAGGTTTCTCTGCTCGTGATGGCAACACAGACCTATTTTCCAAATTACTACCCTCTTCTACTATGTGCGGTCAGGACGGGCATGAGAATAGTAGAACTTGTTGGTCTTGAGTGGGGAGATATTGATTTTAACGGAAGGTTCATTGAGGTGAGACGTGGGGTTGTCAAAGGAATTGTAACAACACCGAAGAACGGAAAGCCTCGACGCATCGATATGTCAGTACAGCTCTCAGAAACCCTTAAGGCTTTGAAACTTCAACGAAAAAAAGATGCTCTGAGACAGGGTTCAATCAGGGTTACTGTTGATACCTACGGTCATTTAGTTCCTGGTTCCAATAAGGCAGCAGTAGACAAACTCGACGACTCTGATGCAACTGGCTGCAACCTATATGCAACCGGCGCCATTGGGAAAGATATGAACGATTTATAAATTACTGAAAAAAATGGTGGAGCTGAACAGGATCGAACTGTCGACCTCTTGACTGCCAGTCAAGCGCTCTCCCAGCTGAGCTACAGCCCCACTCGTATTTTTATAACAGTATAGACACCGATTGTCAATAAACAGTTTCATTCGTTACTTTTCTCTTGTAAATTGATTGAGATTACATGAAAATGTAGAAAAGAAAGATAAGGAGTGATTCTATGGCCAAAACTCAAGAAATCAAGAAAGATGTAAAAAAGAAATCACTGAAAACACTGAAAGAGAAGCGGCTTGATAAAAAGGCAAAAAAGGAGGGGAAATCCTGATAAATAGTCGTTAGTCGATAGTCGTTAGCAAAAAGTTAAAAACTGGGAAACTATCTCCAACAAAGTCCGTAATGCAGTTCACAGATTGAGAGGGGGGGTGGCTCAGAGACTTGCCGTGGGACATGGGACGATCAGTCGCTACGCTCCTTGGGACATGGGACGTGAAAGCTTTTACGTCCAAGCACAAGCGGACTCCGAGCGAACATCCTACGCTCTACGGAAGTACGGGGCAGGCTTGAGCCCCAGGATTTTAGGTTTCTTTAGCGACTTCTGTCGCGAGAGGGGGAGTCTCTTCGAGCTTTGCTCGAAGAAGGGGCGACCCCGTATCAAGTACGGGGCAGGCTTGAGCCCTTGAAATTATGGTTTCTTTAGCGACTTCTGTCGCGAGAGGGGGTGGCTCCGCGGGCTTTGCCAGTGGAGGGGGCGACCCCGTATCAAGTACGGGGCAGGCTTGAGCCCCAGTAAGTAATTGAAATAGGGGGTTCTATGGATTCAGACATTTTTGAAAAGATGGAGTCATCCCAACTGAAGAGTTATATCGAGTTTCTTTTATGGCACTACAGAGTTGTTGATGCCTTCTGGTTTATCAATGTGGCCGAACAGTTTGATCAGCCGACTGCAGAAGGCATCAATGAGAAGGTATGGGCCAGAGTGCCCGGGATGGGCGCAAAGGACCTCATATCCAGGTTTAATATTCAGGAAAGAGGGCTAAAGGGGTTTGTAAAAACCCTGAAGCTTTTCCCCTGGACTATTCTGGTCGGGTATGAGATCGAAGAAAGAAGCGATGAAGTCATCATCACCATCCCCCATTGTCCAACCCAGGAAGCGCGCATAAAACGGGGCATCGGTGAATTTGTATGCAAGCATATGCATAAGGGGGAATTCGAGAGCATTGCCCGCGAGATTGACCCTGACATAAAGGTTGAGTGCCTGTTTGCCCCGCCTGATCCACACCCGAAAGAGATCTTCTGCAAATGGCGGTTTACTATTAGGGAAAATGCACGGCAGCTTACTTGAGCGCCTTTAGCTCTGCCATTGCAAGGGCAATCCGCGCTTCAGCAAGCTTTTTGTATTCTGTTTTGATCTTCTTTGGATCCCCTGCTGCAACAGCCTTCAGGAGATCACCCTCCAGCTCCGCTACCTCAAGGAGCTTGTAGTAATCGAGGGACTCCTTGAGATGGGCAAGCACAATCTTCCCGGTAATTATGGGATGGTTATTCGTCACATTGGCGTCCTTAAACCGTGTGCCGTGCTCGAGTTCTACATTGAGGCCATTCAGGAACTCTTCAGGATCAATATTCATCTTCTCTGTATTGACCTCAGCAAGAATTATCTTTGCCTCTTCGGGAAGGGCGTTCGCCTTCTTTAGTCGTGACCAGTCCCGTATGTTCAGCTCTTTGCAAACCCTTCTCACTTCTTCAGTTGTTACATAGTCTGGAAGCTTCATGGACCCTCCTTGGCTTTTGAATGTGCGGATATTAATACTTTTTTTATTCTATTGGTTATAATCATTGCAGGAGCAGATTACAACAGATTTTTTAGCGGGCCATGCCCTGGAGCGAATAATATGGATTCGTAAAATTTTCTTGCTATTATTACGTGAGGCATTAATATTATAGCAGTGACATTCCCATGCAATAAAGCAAGGGGCTATGTGCACATAAAGTATAACCTGCTACAGGAGAACGCCTGCGCTATGGAAGACCGGGATAAAACAAAGGAACAGCTTACTGCGAGCAGCCTCCGCACAATCCTCGACAGCGTCAACGATGCGATCTTTATCCATACCATACACGGAGAAGTAATTGACGTAAACAACAAGATGCTCGACATATACCAGGTAAGCCGTGAAGAAGCGCTCTCAATGAATATTACAGAAGATTTTTCAAGTCCCGATAACCCCCTCGACACCATACCGGAATTATGGGAAAGCGCCATAAGGGGAGAAAAAAGGGTCTTTGAATGGAAGGCGCGCCGTCCTCACGACAACTCCATCTTTTATGTTGAGGTGTTCTTAAAAAAAATAAATCTGACTGACGGGGATGCCATACTTGCAACAGTCCACGACATCACTGAGAGCAAGAAGGCTGAGAGAGCCTTGAGAGAAAGCGAAACAAAATATCGTTCTATATTTGAGAATGCCGTTGAGGGCATCTTTCAGAGTACCCCTGACGGACGGTTTTTAAATGTAAACCATGCCCTGGCTGCCATGTGCGGGTATGCTTCCCCTGAAGAAATGATAACACACATCACCGATATAGGCCGTCAGCATTATGTTGATCCTGAAAAACGCATTGAATTCAGACAGACTATTGAAGAGCGGGGATATGTGGAAAATTTCGAGCACAAAATACGCCGGAAAGACGGCAGTACTATCTGGGTATTGATCAATGCGCGTGCTGTCCGGGATGAGGACGGGAAAGCGCTCTATTACGAAGGAACCCACGAAGACATTACTGAACGTAAGCATACCCAGGAAAAACTTTACGAATCAGAAAAACGCTTCCAGGATATCCTACAGTTTTTTCCTGATCCGACCCTTGTGATTGACCGGGAAGGCAGGGTCACAGCCTGGAATCTTGCCCTGGAAGAGCTTACGGGGGTAAAAGGGGAAGAGATGCTCGGTAAGGGAGATTATGAATATGCCCTGCCTTTTTACGGGCATCGTCGGCCTATACTGATCGACCTCGTGAACGAACCTGCTGAAACAATTGAACAAAGCTATGCGCACATTCAACGGCACGGCAACACGCTCTCCGGTGAGGCCTATATGCCCAATCTGTCCGGGGGAAAGGTTTTTCTCTATGGCACCGCAACGGCCCTGCGAAACAAGAGAGGCGAGATTGTTGGGGCCATTGAATCCATTCGGGATATCACAGAACGTAAATTGGCGGAAACAAGACTCCTGGAATCAGAGGAGCGCTACCGGACCGCAATTGAGAACTCCAATGACGGGGTGGCGATTGTAATGGGAAACCGCCACGCATACGTGAATCACAAGTTTCTTGAAATATTCGGGTATGATGACCCGTCGGAGATTGTCGGGAACACAACGTTTATGATAATTCACCCTGATGACCGGGACATGGTAATAGAATATACCCGGAAAAGACAGCATAGCGAACCTGTTCCATCAAGGTACGAATTCAAGGGCATGAAAAAGGACGGGACCGTGGTCTTTATTGAAGCCTCTGTGGCAGCAACGGCCTATGGGGGAGAATCGGCCTCCCTTGCCTATTTGAGGGATATCACCGAACGTAATGAGATGGAAGAAAGGCTCCGCACCATGTCCATCGTCGATGAACTTACCGGTTTATATAACCGGCGTGGATTTATTACCCTTTCCCTTAAGCATCTGAAGCTGGCGGACAGAACAAAAAAGGGCATGAATCTCTTCTTTATCGATCTCGATCAGATGAAATGGATCAATGATACCATGGGCCACCAGGAAGGGGACAAGGCGCTAATCGGAGTTGCAACAATCCTTAAGAAAACCTTCAGGGAATCGGATATTATTGGCCGTATGGGCGGAGATGAATTCGCAGTCCTCGCAACAGATGCTCAGGATGGAACCGGAGAAACCCTCAGGAAGCGTTTGAAAGATTCCATAGAGACATATAACAGGCAAGAAGCATTGAAACATCAAATCTCCATGAGCATAGGTATTGCCCACTTTGACCCGAAACATCCCTCATCCCTTGATGAACTGATGGCCCAGGCTGATATACTTATGTATGAAGAGAAAAGAAACAAACAGCGCTAAAAATTCGATTAAATATTATATACTTCTTTGCCAAGTGTCCTGATCCAGTTCTGTTTCAGGATCTTCTGGGCCTTTTCCGGTTTGTCCACTCCAAGGATCACAATGGCCTGACCGCCCATCCTCCCGAGGTAGGGATAGAGGTAATGGACATTGACATGGGCCTCTTTCAGGGGACGGAGAACCGCATTCAATCCGCCGGGATGGTCCGGGGTTTCAACTGCAAGAACTTCAGTCTCCTTGGTGGAAAGACCTTTGCTTTTCAAGATATTGAGGGCCTTGACCGGATCATCGACAACAAATCGGACAGTACTGATATCAGATGTATCTGCAACAGAGATGGCCCGTATGTTAACCCCTTCTCTGCCGAGCACTTCGCTGACATCGGACATTGCCCCGGGAACATTGTCGAGAACAACAGATATCTGTTTAATAAGCATATGGCCCTACTCCTTTACATAGTTGAAGCCCATTTCAAGCGCTTCTTTATTCAGCTTAATGAGCTGAGATTTTCCTTCGCCCAGTATCTGGGAAAGATTCTTAATCATAAAGTCGAAAGAGACAATGCTGCTTGCCCTGATAAAGGCACCGAGCAATACCATATTCGCCACCTTTATTGATCCGATCTGTTCGGCAAGCTCGCTTGTAGGGACGGCCAATATCTCAATGTCGTGCCGTGCTGCTGATGTATTCACAATGGAGGAATTAACGCATATCAACCCACCCGACTGGAGGATGCTCTGGAAACGGGCAAAAGAAGGCTGGTTCATGGCTACTACAAAATCAGGCTCTGAGGCAACCGGAGACGCGATTTCTTCATCGGATACCACGACCGTGCAGTTTGCAGTCCCGCCTCGCACCTCAACCCCGTAGGAGGGGAAATAGGTTACATGTTTGCCTTCAAACATGGCGGTATTCGCTACAGTATACCCCATGGAAAGAACACCCTGCCCGCCAAAACCTGAGAATATAGTCTTTATCATCATTTTACTTCTTTTATAACCCCCAGAGGAAACTCCTTTACCATTACCTCATCGATCCATTTACATGCCTGAATGGTACCCATCTTCCAGTTCGTCGGGCATGGAGAAAGGATCTCGACAAGGGAAAACCCCGTTTTTTTTATCTGATGCTGAAAGGCCTTTGCAATGGCCTTTTTTGCCTTTATTACTGCAGATGGTTTGTTAACTGCAACCCTTTCAAGATAGGAGGTGCCGTCAAGGACAGCAAATACTTCGCACACCTTGACCGGATGGCCGGCATGAATGTGGTTCCTTCCCGAAGGGGTAGTGGTTGTCACTTGTTTCAGCATCGTGGTGGGGGCCATTTGCCCTCCGGTCATTCCATATACGCCGTTATTCACAAAGATTACAGTAATCGGTTCTCCCCGGTTTGCTGCGTGGAATCCCTCTGCGGTGCCTATGGCAGCCAGGTCTCCGTCGCCCTGATAGGAGAATACCACATTATCGGGCAATACCCGCTTGATGCCTGTAGCTACTGCAGCGCCGCGGCCATGGGCAGATTCAAGGGTATCTATATCGAAATAATTATAAAGAAGCATCCCGCACCCCGCAGGGGCTACACAGATGATCTTGTCTCTAAGGTCCATTTCTTCCACTACCTCTGCGATGAGACGGTTCACAATGCTGTGGCCGCATCCGGGGCAGTAATGGAAGTGGGCTTCTTTTAAGATCTTTGGTCTTGTATATACGGTTTTCATTACTTCTTCACCTGCTGCGACTGGTAGTAATGGCGAGACACAATCCTGAAAAGCTCTACAGGGGTGGGGATTACACCGCCGGGCCTTCCATAGAAATGGATATGTCCCCTGCCCTCAAGGGCAAGCCTCACATCTTCGATCAACTGACCTGTGCTCATTTCAAAGACGAAGAAGTCCTTTACACGCGTAGCGGTTTCACGGATAATATTTGTCGGGAAAGGCCAGAGGGTGATAGGACGGATGAGCCCGACTTTCAGGTTTTCCTGCCGGAGCCTCCTGATTGCACCTTTTGCGATGCGGGCAGAAGTACCATAGGCGATGACCACCATCTCTGCATCATCAACAAGGAAGGTTTCGAACCGTACTTCGTTTTGTTCCATACCCTTATATTTTCTGAATAGTTTCCAGTTATGTTCTTCTTCGAGTTTTGTATCAAAAAGAAGAGAATGAATCTTCCGGGCAGGTCTTCCTTTTGCACCTGTCAGAATATAGTCTTTGGGATACACCTTTTCCTGCCTGATGTGATCAAAGCTGACCGGTTCCATCATCTGCCCGAGCATTCCGTCTCCCAGTATAATAACCGGGTTCCTGTAGGAGTCGGCAAGATCAAAGGCAACAGGCACGGCGTCGGCAAGTTCCTGCACTGAAGAAGGGGCGAGTACTATAGTCCTGTAATCTCCATGTCCGCCGCCGCGGGTAGCCTGCAAATAATCCGACTGGGCAGGGGAGATATTGCCCATACCCGGCCCGCCTCTTACCATATTGATAATGACCGCGGGGAGTTCGTCTGCCGCCAGATAGGATATGCCCTCCTGTTTCAGGCTCATGCCGGGGCTGCTCGAAGAGGTCATTGCCCTTGCGCCGGCAACACTTGCTCCAAGGACCATATTTATTGCCGCAATCTCACTTTCCGACTGGATAAAGGTCCCGCCGGGCACTTCAGGCATCCGTTTCGCCATGTACTCTGTTAACTCATTCTGGGGGGTAATAGGATAACCGAAATAACAGGTGCATCCGGAAAGGACCGCTGCCTCTCCCAGTGCCGCATTACCGCTCATCAGTTGTTTTTTCACGTTTTGTATACCTCTATTGCTACCTCAGGGCACATAACCGCGCAGGTGGCACACCCTGTGCACAGGTTATTATCCTGAAAATCTGCGGTAAAATAACCTTTAAGATTCAGTTGGTCTGAGAGAATAATTGCCTTTTTTGGGCAAAATTCGATACAAAAGGAACACCCCTTGCACCTTTCACGATCGATTTTAATGATACCTTTCATTATTTCCAGCCACCTCAATTGATCAAAACAGTTTAAATTAGCCCACCCTTGCGCCTTTTGTCAACGTTTTTTTCCTTTTTTATGTGGAACTCTATCCCTCAGCAGAGAGATACACGATCCTCAATCATTATCAATCGCATCAGGAATCTGTTGCAATTGATGGGGCATTGTGAAAGAATAACTGTATGATTAAAAACAGCAAAAAGAATATAACCGGGCTTAGTGTGCGCATCATATGTATTGCTCTTCTTCTTGGGACCATCGCCCTTGCCGGTTGTGCCGGCTTGCCTCCTCCTGAGATCACCTACTCAGTAGAGCAAGGTGGATTTGTGACTTCATCCGAGACCGTTCAGTATGATCGCGATGGAGGGTCCAAGGTAGTCTCTGAGTATGGCGTTGACCCTCGGGATGCCAGCGGTTTTCAGGAACAGATTGATTTTCAGAATTACGGATTGGACCCTGACGGGACATAAGACACAACGCTCAATTGATACTTCCTCAGCATGTACCGAAAGACAGGTCCAAGGGGGTAAAAAATGCTGGTACGGGATATAATGACACGGGATGTGATTACCGTAAAGAGTGATACCTATGTGCTCGATGCGGAACGAATTATGGAATCCCATAAAATAGGGCGGCTGCCCATTGTTGATAAGGGGAAGCTTGTCGGCGTAGTAACAAAGGATGATGTGCTGAAGGCAAGCCCTTCCTCAACAACCTCTTTTAATCAGAGGCAGCTCTTTTACCTTATGTCAAAACTGACGGTAAAAGAAATAATGAAGACAACTGTGGTAACAGTAACCCCTGAAACGACGATTGAGAAAGCAGTAGCCATTGCACAGAAAAACAGAATAGGGAGCCTCCCTGTCGTGAAGGGCGACCGGGTAGTGGGGATACTGACAACAAACGATATCTTTTACAAGGTTCTTAATCCCCTCCTCGGCATAGGAGAAACAGGGGCACGCATTATCGTATACAACGGGGGAAACAGGAAGGATTACGACACAGTGATGGATTGCGTTGACAGGGAAGGTGTTGCTGTCAGGACATTCTGGATTCCTCCCCATAAGGAACAAAAAGACCTTATACTGCACATCGACACGGATGATGCAACCACATTAATAGCCCGCATCAAGGCATTGGGATATAAAGCAGATATAAGGGAATTTATTGCCTGATACCAGTCATTGACTCTATGGTTCGATCCACTCCCCCATTTCTTTATAGGGCAGGGTTGTTCTCAGTATATCTTTCCTTTTTTTCAAAAATTCATCCTTCATAGAGGTTAGCCATTCCTTGTGTTGGAGGCGATGTTCGAGACTCCCGAAAACACCCCCTTCTTTAATCCGAATAATATTATGGCCTTTATCATAATAAAAGGCACCGTGACAGAGTGTGCAGATAAACTGTTTCTGCTCCATCTTCACAATCTCGCACCCGCAGAAAGGACATCCATAGCCTTGCAGAGGGCCCTTCTCGGCAAAAAGTCTTGAAGCCAGTCTTTCTGCCTCTATGCCTGTCTCTCTGTTCAGGAGTATTTCCCCTGGAAGGGCAGCCTTCATGGTTACGCTTTCCATGATTTCAAGTCCGAGAAAGGACGCAAAAGACATGAGGGTCTGAGGCGCTGCGCCGATCCGCTCTTCCATGCCATAAAGGTTGAGAAGGACGCAGGGCTTTCCGAAGGTCTTTTCCACAACACGGAAAAAGAGAAAGCCTCTGTCGGTTATTTGTTTGAATATGCTGTGGGCTCCAAGAAAATAGACAGGTGAGGCTATAATTATCCCGTCGGACTCTACAATCCTGTCAAGCAAAAAATCCATGTCGTCTTTCTTTGGACATGCCTTACCCATCACGCACCCATAACAGGCACTGCATGGCTTGATAGAGAGAGACGGCATTCGTATCAGCTTCAGGGTATGTTCATAAGGAATACGGCGCGCTATCTCTTTTATTATAACTTCACAATTGCCGAGCTTTCGAGGAGATCCGACAAGACCGAGAATCAATTTTGGCTTCACTTTTACCTCCCGCAAGTATTGTCTGTAATACAACTGTAGTATAGCAGATTCACCATAGTTGCGCACAAGAAGTAGCAATTCTCCCGCTATGTCCTTTTCTTCTATGTTATCCCAAAATGATAATGTCCTTTTCTTCTATTGATAACTCAAGGGTTTTATGGTAAAAATCATAAATGTCGAAGAATCCGAATATCAGCCCCATGAACAAGAACATTTTTATCTGGCTCTTTATCATTCTTTTGGGCCTTTTTATCTTCAATATCTACTACAAACCTAAAAAGACTTACGACAATTTGATATTCAGCGATTTTGTAAGCGCAATAGAGACGGATAAAATCAATTCCGTTACTGTCCAGGGGCGAAACATTATCGGCTCCTTTACAGATGGTAAGGAGTTTAAAACCTATACCCCCGAAGACCCTGATCTGATAAAACTGCTCCGGACCCACAAAATAAAGATCAACGCCAAACCGGATGAAGATTCCGGGATGTGGCAGAATATCTTTATATCCTGGTTCCCCATGATTCTCCTGATAGGGGTCTGGATATTCTTTATGAGGCAGATGCAGGCTGGGGGCGGCAAGGCTATGGCCTTTGGAAAGAGCAAGGCAAGGCTTGTAACGGGTAAAGAAAACAAGGTTACCTTCCAGGATGTGGCCGGCATTGAGGAGGCAAAGGAAGAACTGCATGAAATCATAGAATTTTTAATCGATCCCAAAAAGTTTACAAAATTAGGCGGGCGGATCCCGAAAGGCGTTTTGCTCGTAGGGTCTCCCGGTACAGGCAAGACACTTCTTGCGAGGGCAATTGCAGGTGAGGCTGATGTACCCTTTTTCAGCATAAGCGGCTCTGATTTTGTTGAGATGTTTGTGGGTGTCGGCGCCTCCAGGGTGAGAGACCTTTTTACCCAGGGCAAAAAGAATGCCCCATGTATCATATTCATCGATGAGATTGATGCAGTGGGCAGACACCGTGGGGCCGGACTCGGCGGAGGACATGACGAGAGGGAACAGACCCTCAACCAGCTCCTTGTCGAGATGGACGGTTTCGAATCAAATGAAGGGGTTATTATCATGTCTGCAACGAACAGACCTGATGTTCTTGACCCGGCACTGCTCAGGCCAGGCAGATTTGACAGACAGGTGGTAGTATCCATACCGGATGTAAAGGGCAGAGAAGCTATACTTAACGTCCACACGAGAAAAACGGTTCTTGCACCGAATATTGATCTCTCGATAATTGCAAGGGGAACCCCGGGATTTACCGGCGCAGACCTGGAAAACCTTGTGAATGAGGCTGCCCTTGTAGCTGCCCGTAAGAATAAGAAAGAGATCGAAATGGAGGACTTTGAGCACGCAAAAGATAAGGTGCTCATGGGCGTGGAACGGAAGAGTCTTATAATTCCTTTCCAGGAAAGAAAAAACGCAGCTTACCACGAGGCAGGCCATGCCCTTGTTGCAAGGATGATACCCGGTTCCGACCCTATTCACAAAGTAACCATTATCCCGAGAGGACGCGCCCTCGGCATTACCCAGCAGCTTCCCATAGACGAAAGGCATACCTACTCAAAATCCTATCTCCTTGATAATATCACCATTCTCTTGGGAGGCAGGGTGGCTGAAGAACTTGTCCTTAATCATAAAACTACCGGCGCAGGCAATGATATTGAAAGGGCAACGGAAATTGCCCGGAAGATGGTCTGTGAGTGGGGCATGAGCGATAAACTTGGACCCCTGAATTATGGAAAAAAGGAAGAACATATCTTTCTCGGCAGGGAGATTGCGCAACACAGGGATTTCAGTGAAACCACAGCCCAGGGAATAGACGAAGAACTGAAAAAGATTGTGACTGATTGCTTTGACAGGGCCAAGGAGATTCTCTACACCAACATGGATGCCCTCCACGCTATTGCAAAAAGCCTTCTTGAAAAAGAAGTACTCGATGGACCTGAAATAGAGGCTATCATCAAGGAAAGTATGGATGTGGATGAAGAGAGCACTCCCATGTAAAGAAGGGCCCCTCATTATGGGCATTCTCAATATTACCCCCGACTCTTTTTCTGATGGGGGTAAATTTTTTGATCCCCCTGTTGCTGTGCAGCATGCCCTTCAAATGGTTCAAGAAGGGGCTGATATTATCGATGTGGGCGGCGAATCCTCAAGACCATTTTCCGAGCGGGTAACAACCGATGAAGAGCTCAAAAGGATCATTCCTGTTATTAAAGAGATCCGGGCACAGTCAGATGTAATAATCTCCGTAGATACATACAAGGCAAAGGTTGCCCGGGAGGCGTATGATGCGGGCGCCGATATGGTGAACGATATAAGCGCCCTCACCTATGACCCTGATATGGCGGACACCATAGCTTCCCTTGAGGTGTATGTGGTCCTCATGCACATAAAAGGAACCCCTGAGGATATGCAGAAAGATCCTCACTACGAGGATGTTGTCTCTGAGATAAAGGAGTTCCTTCGAATACAGACTGCCTTTGCTATCAGTCATGGGATCAGGGAGCAGGCTATTATCGTTGATCCCGGCATAGGGTTCGGAAAACGGGTAGAGGATAACCTCAGGATCATAAAGGACCTTGAAAAGTTTAAAGACCTCGGCAGGCCATTGCTTATCGGCACTTCCATGAAGAGTTTTATCGGAAAAATCACGGAATGGCCCATGGAGGAGCGGCTGGAAGGCACCCTTGCGAGCATCGCCATTTCTCTCTGGAACGGAGCTGATATCGTGAGGGTCCACGACGTAAAAAAAACCCGTAAAGTGGTCAGCCTTGTCAATGCCATCATAAAATCATGATAACGTCCCTGAGGTGGCAGGATGTCCTGGACATAATAGTTGTTGCCTTTATTATCTACAGGACGTTCCTCCTTGTAAAGGGAACGAGGGCAACCCAGCTTATCGTAGGCATTATTGTCATCTTTTTTGTCTTTTACCTCTCGAAAAAACTGGAACTCTTTGCCCTCGGATGGATTCTCAATAATTTTGCAAGCTCCATCATTCTCGTTATTGTGGTTGTTTTTCAGAATGAGATAAGGCAGGTCCTTCTGGCCCTCGGGAGAAGCCCCTTTTTCAAGAAGATTACCTACGTGAAAGAAACATTATTTTTCGATGAATTATCGAATGCCTGCACAGTCATGGGCAGCAAAAAGATCGGAGCCCTTATTGTGATTGAACGAGAAATCGGGCTTGAGGAGTTCATGGAGATAGGCGTACGTCTTGACGCTGAAGTAAATGCCGAACTGATTCTGAGTGTGTTCCAGTATGCATCTCCCCTCCACGACGGCGCCATGATTGTTCGGGATGGAAGGATAAGGGCCGCGAGCTGCATACTCCCTCTTGCCATGAAAGATACAATCGACAAAGAATTGGGTACAAGGCACAGGGCAGCCATAGGCATCACAGAGGTGACCGATGCAGTTGCCCTTGTTGTCTCAGAGGAGAAGGGGCAGATATCCTATGCATATAAAGGAGAACTCCACAGGGACGTACACGGGGATACGTTAAAAAAGGCACTCCTTGAGTTTCTGAGATGAAGGGGAATCTGCTGACAGGATAAAATGTGATAATGGAATACATGAAACAATATATCCTTAAAAACCTGAAGCTGAAAGTCCTCGCCCTTGTCCTTGCAGCCATATTCTGGTTTGCCATATCCAATATCGGCGAATCAAGGATGACCATTTCCGTTCCCCTTCTCACAGGTAATCTTGGTAAGGAATTTATCATTAAAAAGATGGAAACCGATGCGGTACTCGTTACAATAAATGGCCCCATATCGATTCTTAAAAACTTGAGGGCCCGTGATATACGATTCACCGTGAACCTCGGAACGATAAAAGAGGGCGCCCATATTTTTACCTTGCAGAAAGGGGATGTAGTAGTACCGAAAGGAATAAAGGTCGTGGAGATCAAACCTGACTATACTGCCATAGAAATCGATAAGATTGTGGAGAAAAGACTTCGAACTGTTGTAAAATTAGATGAGAAATGGATGAATATATACACCATAAAGACGTGGACCCCCCTATATGTAAATGTGGAGGGGGCGCGGGAATCATTCTGGGATAAGGACACTATAGAGACAATCCCTGTAGACGGCCATTTCGAGGGCAAGGAAGAGGAGGTTGATACAGCCCTTGATACAAAGGGCATGGTGGTAAAGAGAGTAAGGCCTGAAACGGTAAAGGTATTTTTGAGGAGGAATTAGAATGGAACGGAGACTTTTCGGAACTGATGGCATAAGGGGGACTGCAAACGTATATCCCATGACATCAGAGGTGGCGCTTAAACTGGGGAGGGCGGTTTCCCATATTTTCAAGGAGAGACACGGGAGAGGGAGAATTGTGGTTGGCAAGGATACGAGGGTTTCCGGCTATATGCTGGAAACTGCCATTGCCTCAGGCGTCTGCTCTATGGGCCTTGATGTATGGCTCGTAGGGCCTCTACCCACACCGGGGATAGCCTTTATTACACGGAGCATGAGGGCGGATGCAGGTATCGTTATCTCGGCTTCTCATAACCCTTATCAGGATAACGGCATCAAAATTTTCTCAGGTGACGGCTTTAAGTTGCCTGATGAACTGGAATTAGAGATCGAAACAATGATGATGGATGGCGCATTGGATGAGTTGAGGCCCGTGGCGAGCGAGGTAGGCAAGGCCCATAGAATTGATGACGCCGTGGGGAGATATATCGTGTTTTTGAAGAATGTTTTTCCCCAGGATTATTCCCTTGACGGGTTAAAGATTGTACTGGATTGTGCCCACGGTGCGGCATACAAGGTTGCCCCCAGTGTTTTTGAAGAGCTCGGCGCCCATGTGGTGACCTGCGGAGTAGACCCGGACGGGGAGAATATCAATAAGGATTGCGGGAGTGTCTATCCTGATCTCCTTAAAGAGCTTGTAATAGAACATAATGCCCATATCGGCATTGCCTTTGACGGGGATGCTGACAGGGTTATATTTGTTGATGAAAAAGGACAGGTGGTGGACGGCGACGGCGCCATGGTTGTGATTGCAAAACATCTCAAGGAAAAGGGAGACCTGAAAAAGAACACCCTTGTAACGACTATTGCAGGCAATATGGGCGTTGAAACCTGCCTCAAGGCAAAGGATATAAAGGTCCTGAGAACAGACGTGGGAGACAGGTATGTCCTTGAGGCCATGCTCAAGCAAAAAATGAATTTCGGGGGAGAAAAATCCGGTCATATGGTCTTTCTTGACCACAACACCACCGGGGACGGCATGGTTACAGCCCTTAAAATGCTTCACATAATGATAGAGAAGGAGAAGAGTCTCTCTGATCTGCTGGAAGGATTTGTGGAATTTCCTCAGATAGAAAGGAATGTAATAGTTCGGGAGAAAAGACCCATTAAGGAATGCAGGGAGCTGGGGGAAGCGATTTCAAAAATAAAGGAACACCTTGGGGATAATGGAAGGGTTGTAGTCCGGTATTCCGGTACAGAAATGAAGCTGCGGGTAATGGTTGAAGGTATGGACAGGGGCCAGGTAACCGGATTTGCGGAGGAGATTGCAGAGTCTGCAAGAAAACAGCTTGGGGAGGATCAAAATGCCTGAACTAATGATAAATATTGACCACGTTGCAACCTTGAGAGAAGCACGGGGCACCTATTATCCTGATCCCGTATATGCGGCAGGCATCGCGGAAATGGCCGGGGCATCAGGTATTATTGTCCATTTACGGGAAGACAGGCGTCACATAAAGGACCGGGATGTGGTCATCCTGAGAAATGTGGTGAAGACTAAACTGAACCTCGAGATGGCGGCAACCGACGAGATGGTGGAGATTGCAAGGGATATTCGCCCTGATATGGTTACCCTCGTGCCCGAGAAAAGGGAAGAACTTACTACTGAGGGAGGGCTTGACGTGAAGGGCCTTTTGGAGAAGATCGGAAGGGCCGTGAAGTCCATCAAGGAAAAGGGCATAAAGGTGAGCCTTTTTATTGACCCCGAAGAAGATCAGATTATGGCTGCGAGCAAGGTTCATGCAGATATGATTGAGATACACACAGGTGCGTACAGCGACGCGGTTACGGAAGCTGCAAAGAGGGTGGAGCTGGAGAAGGTTATCCGTTCTGCGGTCAAAGGGAAAGAGCTTGGGCTCGGGGTAAATGGCGGTCACGGGCTGCACTACCACAACGTAAAAGAGATTGCCTCCATTCGGGAGATTGATGAACTGAGCATAGGACATGCCATTATAGGGAGGGCCATATTTGTAGGCCTCGATCGGGCCATCCGGGATATGATCGCCCTCATGGGCAATTAATCCATGATCGGTATTGACATCGTTGATGTGTCGCGCATTGCCCGCGCAGTAGAGACTTACGGGGAGAGATTCCTGACTAAAGTATTCACTGATGAGGAAATCAGATACGTAGAAGGGAAGAAGGGCGCATACCAGTCCCTTGCGGGGCGTTTTGCTGCGAAAGAGGCCTTTATGAAGGCCCTCGGCAGGCCCTTGTCCTGGAGGGAGATTGAGGTTTCCGAGATCAAAGGCAGACCCTTTATCCTCTTTCATGGGCAGAGGTATGAAGGGGTCAGCATTTCTCATGAAAAGGCATATGCGGTATCTGTAGTTATGATATAAATGAAGGCAAATTGGTACACATAGGAGGAATGTGAAACTATGAAGGTTCTTTCCCCTGAAAGAATGGCACAATACGACGAGTATGCGATTACGACCTGGGGCATCCCTTCGTCCGTACTTATGGAGAATGCAGGGAGGAATACATACAGACTGATGAAGGAACGTTACCTCACCTCGTGGGGACGGATAGCCGTCTTTTGCGGGAGAGGGAATAACGGCGGCGACGGGTTTGTTATTGCCAGGTATGCCTTGCGGGACGGTTTTCAGGTGAAAGTTTTTCTCCTTTGCAGCGCTGCTGATTTAAAAAACGATGCTGCCCTCAATATGGGTCTTTATGCCGGCCTTGGCGGTATGACTGTAGAAGTGAGTGATGATGACGGACTCCCCTGGGCAGAAGAAGGGATTATGGAGGCGGACCTCGTAGTCGATGCCCTTTTCGGAACAGGCCTCTCAAAGGCGGTTGAGGGCAAAGAGGGCAGGATCATAGAGTTGATAAATCAGTCGGGCAGACCGGTGATTGCCGTAGATATACCCTCAGGCATTGACGGTCGCACCGGAGAGATTATGGGTACTGCGGTCAAGGCCACCCATACATTTACCTATGGATATCCTAAAATAGGACAGGTCTTTTATCCAGGAGCCTATCACACGGGAACCCTTACCATTATCGATATTTCCCTCCCTCCCGGGGCAGAGGAAGTCCTCGGCATCGACGGCCATATCATAGACGGAGAGATGATACGGGGTTTTCTAAAAGAGAGGATGCCATGGTCTCACAAGGGCACCTTCGGTCACAGTGCAGTAATTGCCGGTTCGCCGGGCAAGACAGGGGCTGCCTATATGACATCGATGGCAGCGTTGAAGATCGGCGCCGGCCTTGTAACGCTTGTTATTCCCCAAGCCCTTAATACGATAATGGGGGCAAAGCTTACTGAGGTGATGACCTATCCTGTAGAAGACAGGGGTACAGGGGTTTTTACCCTTTCTGCGTATAATGAGATTCTCGAATTCCTTGAAGACAAGGATGTAGTCATTATAGGGCCTGGTCTCTCCCGTAACCCTGAGACCATGGAAGTAGTAAGAAAATTGTATTGCGAGGTAGATAAACCTTTTGTTATTGATGCAGACGGGATTAATGCCTTTATCGGATATCTGGACCTGATTAAGGAGAAAGGAAGAAATGCGGTGTTTACGCCTCACCCCGGAGAATTTGGCCGCCTCATGGGCCTTACCGCTCAGGAGATCAATAGCGACAGACTGGGTGCGGGTTGGCGTTTTCTCGAAGAGACAGGAGCGAATCTTGTGCTGAAAGGGGCGAGAACTGTCATTTTCGGCGCTGACGGAGAGGTATTTATAAACCCCACCGGCAATCAGGGCTTGGCAAAAGGCGGAAGTGGTGATATACTCACCGGTTACATAGGAGGCGCTCTGTCCCAGGGATATTCCATGGTTGAAGCATCCATTCTCGGCGTCTATATTCATGGTTACGGGGCCGACAGTTTCGTTGAGAGTGCTACTGACATGGATCTTCTTGCCGGTGATCTTCTTGCAGGGACAGGCAAGGCCATAAGGGAAATAAGGGATGGAACGGATAGAATTTATATCGAAAAGTCCCTCTGATACATGGGATATCGGGGAACATATCGGGAGGCATGTCCTGCCCGGCGACTGTTATGCCCTCTACGGCGACCTCGGGGCAGGAAAGACCCAGCTTGTAAAGGGCATTGCGCGGGGCATAGGGGTTTCAGACTGGCTTTATGTGGTGAGTCCTTCCTTTACATTGATGAACGTATATGAAGGCTCATGCAGTCTCTGTCATGTAGATTTATACAGGATTGACGGCGCGGAAACGGATGACCTTGACATGGAGGAGTACCTCGAAAAGGGCATTGTTGTAATAGAATGGGCTGAGAGGGCTATATTGCAGGAAGGCGTAATAAAGGTCTACCTGGATAGCAACGAAGAGGAACAGAGAAAAATCATATTGGAGGTAGAAGATGTTAGTCGTGCAGAAGTATGGCGGAACTTCCGTAAGGGACATTGAAAGAATACGAAATGTAGCTCAAAGGGCTATAGACTACAAAAACAAGGGTAATGATATGGTGATTGTCGTCTCGGCCATGTCCGGCGAGACAGACAGGCTGCTCAACCTGGCCAACTCGATAGGGAAATTCCCTGATGAGAGAGAGGTGGATGTACTCATATCCACAGGCGAGCAGGTAACCTCTGCCCTCCTCGCGATAACCCTGAAAGAAATGGGCCATGACGCAATATCGGTCCTTGGGCATCAGGTAAAGATTGCGACAGACTCGAGTTTTGGAAAGGCGCGGATAGAAAAACTCGAAAAGGAGCGGATACTTGAAGAGCTGAAAAAGGGAAAGATTGTGGTGGTGCCCGGTTTTCAGGGTGTCGATAAAGAGGGTAATATTACCACCCTTGGAAGAGGAGGATCGGATACTACAGGGGTAGCCCTTGCTGCCGGTCTCAGTGCTGATGTATGCGAGATATACACTGATGTGGACGGCGTCTATACCACAGACCCAAATGTCTGCGATAAGGCACGGAGGCTTGACAGAATATCCTATGATGAAATGCTTGAGATGGCTGGTCTTGGCGCAAAAGTGCTCCAGATAAGGTCAGTAGAGCTTGCACAAAAATATAATGTCCCCATCCTTGTCAAATCTTCTCTTGTAGAAGGGAAAGGGACACTCGTATGTAAGGAGGAAATGATGTCAATGGAGAAGGTTGTAATTTCTGGTATTACCTATAGTAAAAATGAGGCAAAAATCACTGTGCGCGGGGTGCCTGATAAGCCGGGAGTGGCAGCAGGCATCTTTACCGCCCTTTCCGATGCCAAGATTGTAGTAGATATCATAGTCCAGAATGTGAGCAGGGGCACCACAACGGACATCACCTTTACCGTCGCGAAAACAGATGCAAAAAAGGCATATGCAATAATGGAGGATACCGCACAGAAAACCGGGGCGGAAAAGGTAACCATGGATGAAGATATGGCAAAGGTATCGATCGTCGGCCTCGGCATGATATCCCATGCAGGCATCGCGTCGAAAATGTTCTCTGTCCTTGCCTCAGAAGGTATCAACATCGAAGCGATCACCACATCGGAGATTAAGGTGTCGTGCGTTATAGAAAGCAAATATGGCGAATTGGCGGTACGAGCACTCCACACAGCCTTTGGTCTTGATGACGAGGATGTCCGGGAGGAGAAGTGAGGGTCGAGTTTTACGATACCACACTCCGCGACGGGGCCCAGTCCGAAGATATTGCCTTTTCCCTTACGGATAAACTGAGGATTACTGAAAGGCTTGATGAGTTCGGGATTCATTATATTGAAGGGGGATGGCCTGGCTCAAATCCAAAGGATCTTCAGTATTTTAAGGAAGTAAAAGGATTAAAACTTAAGAATGCCCGGATCACTGCCTTCAGCATGACCATGAAGCCGAACGCATCCCCTGAGGATGATGAAGCAATGAGGGCAGTAATGGATGCAGAGACTGCGTATGTTACCATAGTAGGGAAGAGCTGGGACCTCCATGTGCGGGATGCCCTGAAGGTCAGTCTTGATACAAACCTGAAGATGATCGACAGGACCATCCATTTTCTGAAGGAGCAGGGAAAAACCGTCTTCTTTGATGGAGAACACTTTTTTGACGGATACAAGAGAAACAGCGCCTATGCCATGAAGGTGCTGAAAGCTGCCGCTGATGCAGGGGCAGATGTCATAGTTCTATGCGATACGAACGGCGGCGGGATGCCCTATGATATTTTTGATACGGTAATAAAGGTGCGAGAGGTTTTAACAACAAAACTCGGAATCCATACCCATAATGATACGGAGATGGCAGTTGCCAACACGCTGATGGCGGTAAGGGCGGGATGCGAACATATCCAGGGGACCATAAACGGCTACGGAGAGAGGTGCGGCAATGCAAACCTCTGCTCCATCATCCCGAATGTGATACTCAAGATGGGCTGCGAAGGCATAGAGAAGGAGAGACTTCCCCGGCTCCGGGGCTTAAGCCTCTTTGTCGATGAGATGGCTAACTTTATTCCTGATAAGCACAGACCCTTTGTAGGGGAAAGCGCCTTTGCCCATAAGGGGGGTATCCATGTGAGCGCCATACGGAGAAATCCGGAGACCTATGAACATATCAAGCCCGATCTTGTGGGTAATGTCCAGAGAGTGCTTATTTCAGACCTTTCAGGGGAGAGTAATATTCTCTACAAGGCCAAAGAGTTTAATATTGATGTAGAGAAAGATAAAAAGCATGTAAAGGAGATTGTAAAAAAGATAAAAGAACTGGAAATGCTCGGATACCAGTTTGAAGGGGCAGAGGGATCCCTCGAACTCCTCATTAAGAAGACCCTTGGTATCCACAAGAAGTACTTTGATCTTATCGGCTTCAGGATTATTGTGGAAAAAAAGGAGAAAAATCATCCTGTGTCCGAGGCCACTATCCTGGTAAAGGTCGGCGACACGGTGGAACACACTGCTGCACTTGGTACAGGCCCTGTAAATGCCCTTGATAATGCGCTCAGAAAGGCCTTATACAAGTTCTATCCGGTGTTAAAAGACATGGAACTCGTAGACTACAAGGTACGGGTTCTTTCCACAAAAGACGGCACTGAGGCGCCTACGCGGGTGCTCATAGAGAGCAGCGACGGCAAGCATACATGGGGTACTGTCGGGGTTTCCGAGAATATCATAGAGGCAAGCTGGCAGGCCCTGGTAGACGGCATAGACTACAAACTGCTCATTGAAGAGGAGAAAGACAGGTGAAAAGACTTCTCGATATGCGGGATGCAACAAAGGAACTGAACATACTCCGCGCCCTGGACCATTACAAAAGTCCCTTCGAAGTAGTAGGTACATACAGGCTGATCGACGACGGGTTGAGACCTGAGGCGACAGTGATCATAAAAACAGCGGACATGGAGATGCACGAAGCATCGACCGGCGTAGGACCTGTAGATGCCCTTGCAAATGTACTCAACAAATCCCTTTCATCCATCTTTCCCGTTATTCAGGGGGTGAAACTCGTCGATTTCTCATCACGGATACATGATGCAAAAATGGGTGCCGCAGCCCAGGTTGAGGTTTCCATTGTTTTTACAAATGGCACAGAGATATGGAATGTAACCGCGATTTCTCCCAATATCAATATGGCCTCCTTTATTGCCCTCCTTGATGGTTTTGAGTACGCCATACTGTCACGGGAAGACAGGGATACGCCTTAAAATAAGCGCTCCATAACAACAAATAAAATATTTCACTAAAGAAATAACCCCTTTCATCCGACAATGTATATGTTATTAACGGAGGAAAGTGAATACCGACAAATCAAGTTGTAGCAGCAGAGAAGGGATTCTTATCGCAGAGGACAGTAAGGCCCAGGCCCATATACTCAGGGAGATGCTGACCCGGGGCGGTTACCCGGTCTATGCCGTGGAAAATGGTCTTGAGGGACTCCATAAGCTCATGGAAATCAAGCCCCGTCTCATAATCAGCGACGTATGGATGCCGAAGATGAACGGCTACCAATTCTGCCACGCCATAAAACATGATAAAGATTTTCAGGATATTCCCGTGATACTGCTCACCTCCATGTCTGACACAAAGGATATTATTGAGGGCCTTGAGTCCGGAGCCGACTATTATCTGACAAAACCTTATGATGAAAAGATCCTGCTCTCAATGATAGGATCGATACTTGCTGATGATGCCGGAAATACTCCTGGAAACGGCACAGGTGAGAAGGCTGTTGTGGAAATAAAAACAGGGGGTGAAAGCCGCATGGTAGCAGTAGAACCCCAGAAGGTTGTGAATACCCTCCTCTCTACTTATGAAAATCTCCTTTTCCAGAACCGAAGCCTTATACAAACCAAACTTGAATTAAAGACATTAAATACCCACCTCGAGGAACGGGTAAAAGAGAAGACCAGTTTCCTTGAAGAAGAGATCGCTCAGCGCAAGAAGGCCCAGGAGGCGCTCACAGAGTCAGAGGCAAAATACAGGGGCATTTTTGAGAACGCCATTGAAGGGATATTCCAGAGCACCCCTGAGGGTAGATTCATCAATGTAAATCCGGCGTTTTTGAGAATGCTCGATTTTTCATCCTTCGAAGAAATGGATGAAGCGTTAAGTGGTGTGAATGCCTGGCTCCATGTCAATCTCGAAGATCAGAAGAAACTCAGGGATATCCTCGAACAACAGGGCGTCGTTCATGGGTTTGAAGCGCAAATATACCGGAAAAACGGAAGCCAAATATGGATATTCATTGATGCGCGTACCGTATGCGATGAACAGGGCCGTATACTCTACTATGAAGGTACCGTAGGGGATATAACGGAGAGCAAAAAAGCGGATGAAGCGCTGGCGGAAAGCCTCAAGGATCTCAGGAAGACATTGGACGGTACAGTTCGCGCACTGGCAACAACCCTTGAGATGCGGGACCCTTACACTGCGGGCCACCAGAGACGTGTTGCTCAGCTTGCATGTGCTCTGGCAAAGGAAATGGGTTTTTCTGAGGAAAAACTTGAAGGCATGGAGGTCATCGGGTTTCTCCATGATTTAGGCAAGATCGTCGTCCCTGCAGAGATCCTGAGTAAACCGGGCAAGCTCAATGAACTGGAATACAATATGATAAAAACCCATTCTCAGGTAGGTTACGACATTCTGAAAGGAATAAGGTTCCCCTGGCCCGTGAAAAAGGCTATCCTCCAGCACCACGAGAGATTAGACGGGTCCGGTTATCCCGCAGGTCTTTCAGGGGAAGAGATCATCTATGAGGCAAGGATTCTCGCGGTCGCAGATGTGGTGGAATCGATGGCATCCCACAGGCCGTACAGGCCTGCCATGGGTATAAACAGCGCATTAAATGAGATTACGAAAAACAAAGGAATCCTTTATGATCCCTCAATTGTGGATACCTGTGTAGCGCTTTTTAAGGAAAAGCATTTCAAGCTCCAGCAATAGGCAGTTACCGGGGCTCACGTCGCCCCCTCCACAACTTCATGCCTCTCCCTCGTAAACAGCATCCATGTCTTTAACTCTTTAGTTCACTCTCCTTGACACAGGACAGAGAGAGGCTTACTATAAGTCAATACTAAACCGGGGGATAGGAAATGAACACACGAAATATGGTAACCAATCAGGGCAGCGAGCAGGCTCTTCGGCAAATGCTTGCGTCCTTCGGCGATCTTCGATTTGCCGTCCTCGCCACCTCCGGGGAGGGGAGACCCTATGCCTCTCTCATCGCTTTTACCTTCACTCCCGACCAGCAAAAAGTTATTTTTGCCACCCCGAAAACGACCAGGAAATACAGGAACTTAAAGGGGCAACCGTTAGTGTCCATCCTTGTCGATAACCGCTCCCAGACACCGGAAGATCTGAACCGAGCAGAAGCCGTCACGCTGATTGGCACGGCAAAGCCAATAAGAAGCGGCACCCGAAGGAACAAATATGCCGGGATTTTCACGGCCAAACACCCCCAGCTAATCGGCTTTATCAACGAACCCGACACGGCCCTTATAGAGGTGATTATCGAAGAAGCAGTCCATGTAACACGATTCCAGCATGTGTCCACCTGGGCAAAAGGAAATAGTCATGGATGACCACAAACACCCCCATCGGCGCCCCAGCATAGGCATGTTTCTCACCAACCTTCATGTTGATATGCCGCTCTCTAAAAAGATCTGGCTCCTCTTCAGGAACAACATGAAGAAGATATTGACATTGAGCAGTTGTTGCGGCCATCACGGCGAACCCGGATGCTGACAAAGGGATGAAGAGTCCACCGGTCGGTGAGACTAAACCCCTTGATGTGCCGGATCCATGCAACACGGTATCAGGTATGACAACCTCCGGGCAAGCATTACAACAGTATTCTTATGCATACAAAATAAAGAATACAGAATACTCCATGGAGGATAAGCTGTTCAAGCCATGAGAAAGGACCTGATTTTCTGCCGAGAAAACCTTCCCCTGCTACAGGAAGGGCTATGAAGAGCATAGATAGCCACAGAAGGGCAACGTAAAGGCCTATCAAGGGAAATGACCTGACTGCCACAGTATTAAATCCCAACAACACAGTCGCCACGAAATAGAGCGCCCCGAAGATCCCGCTTGTCACAAGATGGATACAAAGACCTGCCCCGGCAATGAGAAGAGGGCTACCGTGACGCTTAAGGGTTCGGAATAAAAAGGAGCCATCGATGACGATGAGGCTCGATTTGAATATCTTGAGCCGGAAAAGCATATGGGAGATTAAGCCCATGACAATGCCGGAAACAACACCTGATACGAAACCTGTTAATACCGTGTGCATAGGTCCTCCTTACCCATCATTGGGAAACCCTCGTCGGCGGCATTGAAACACTGAAAAGCCCGCGGGGAGCAATGAGCGCGCTATGGGGAAACCACAATTCCCCATCTGTGAGAAGTCCGGAACGTATAAGCAAAGGGAAGTTTATTGCCGATATTTTACCCATCGATGGTTTTATAGCCGAATGCTGCACCTCAAACCGGATAACACCTCCTGATGACCCGTAGAAGCCCACAGAGGGACTTGTAAGAAAATGAATTGCTTCCTCGGGGGTTCGAAAAGGCTCCATATCAGCGAGCGTATCCCGGTCTTCCTGTAAACTGATATTAAAATCACCTTCCCAGTCTCCTCTCGCTGCATATTGATATAACGAATTATTATCACGCTGTACATCAAGGCGCATGGAAACGGATTGCCAGGGAATTCCGAGAATCCTCGTGATAGCAGCAATGAGCGGCGAGGTAATACCGCTTTTTAGAAAAAAGACCGCAGGTTTCCCGGTTACAGGATCAAGGACATAGGTACGTATGTTTGCCTGGTCATAATCGAAACGGAAAAAAGGAAAAAATGATGCCCTGACGTTCCTGCTATGGAAAATGACAAGAGATATAATCGTTTTGCCCTGAGAGGTTACGGCAAAGGGCATAGTATCCGGGACAGCAGGCCGAAGCCTTTTTTCCGGTATGAGGTATGACAGGTAGAGAACATCATGTATCTCCATCAGCACTGTAAAAGAAGGGATAAGGTTCATGGAATCTCATTTCATTATACTGAACTTTAGGATAGAATGGTATCATTAATCAGCGCCCACAGGCAAGCAAGTACGATTCCAGCGCCATGTACTTGCCCGTGGGAATCGGCTGCAAGGTGCGTGATGAAGATATTTTTGGCGGGCGGCACCGGATTTCTCGGGAAATATCTGTGTAAGGCAATGGTGCAACATGGGCACGAGGTAACTTTGCTTGTACGGCCCGCTGCATCCGCAGGACAGGTCGAAGGTAGTATTCGCATAGTCCGGGGTGATCCATCTGCGCGGGGTGACTGGCAGGAACACTGTGCCGGACATGAGGCGGTAATCAATCTTGTCGGCGCTTCGATTTTTCGTCCATGGACCGCATTTGCAAGAAAAGTGATTTTTGAAAGCAGGATACGTTCCACAGAGAATATTGTCGAGGCAATGAAGCATGGGCGGCAAGGGGGGAAGGCGCATCTTTTCAATGCTTCCGGTGTAGGATATTACGGTTACTGCAAGGATGCTATGGTCGATGAAGATAAACCACCGGGCAGCACATTCCTTGCACACCTTGCCCAATCATGGGAAGCAACTGCTCTAAGGGCTGAAGAAGCCGGTGCGAGAGTGATCCTGTGTCGTTTCGGTATCGTACTCGGCCGGGAGGGCGGCGCTTTTCAGAGGATGCTCCCTCTCGCTAAACTTCATCTCGGTGCACCATGGGGCAGCGGCGAACAATGGTTTTCCTGGATTCATGAAAGGGATGTGGCCGGGATTTTCTCTTTTCTCCTTGACCATGAACAGATTAACGGTCCCGTCAATTTTACGTCCCCGGGACCTGTCACAAACCGCGCAATGATCGGCATCCTGAATAAAACTCTCAACAAAAAACCATTTATACCCGGAATTCCGGGGTGGGCCCTCCGATGCATCCTCGGGGACTTCTCAAATGTTTTCCTGGAGGGACAGAGGGCCGTCCCTGGCGTTCTCAAGAAACATGGCTTTGTCTTTCAGTTCCCGACTTTCACGCAAGCAGCAGCAGACCTTATCCGATCAAACCAAGGGCGTTATTTTTAGACTCTTTCCGTGCTATAACATATTTTTGTAACGATTTCTCTTGCAGGAACAGGAGAACTATGGCAGAAAAAGAAGGAAGGAGAAGACTACAGATGAAGAGCTACAGAAAAGAGTTATGGTTTAATACATCCACGAGAAGGGCATATATCAACATTACCCCTCAGGTAGAAGAATGCCTCAGAGAGAGCGGCATAATGGAAGGTCTGCTGCTCTGTAATGCCATGCACATCACCGCGTCGGTTTTCATAAATGACGACGAGCGCGGCCTTCATCAGGACCTTGACGAGTGGCTGGAGAAACTGGCCCCCCATGAACCTGTCTCCCGGTATCGTCATAACACGGGAGAGGATAACGCGGACGGTCATCTTAAACGTTCAGTAATGGGCCGGGAGGTCGTGGTGTCCATCACAAAGGGAACACTCGACTTCGGGCCGTGGGAACAGATTTTTTACGGGGAGTTTGACGGGAAACGGAAAAAGCGGGTACTCGTAAAGATTATAGGGGAGTAATTCCTAAGGATTAGCCCTGAAGACCTATCGTAGGGAAAACAAGGCGTTTATAACGATGGTCAATTACTTTTTCCGTGCGACAGAAAACAGAAAGGTGGCGTAAAACAATGGCAGAGGACAACATAATAGAGCTAAACAGAAGGCAGCAAGACCAGTTGGTACAGCTTGAAGAGGTATTGACTCGAATGTATAACGACAAAAAGCTCAACAACATATTACATGAGCTTATCATGGCAGCGGATAAAATACTCCAGTCCTATGGCTACCAATATAAGGGGGAAGGTGACAGGGATTTTGTAAAAGATAATACCCACAAGGCATTCTTGCAGTTGACAAGCCAGACCGTAAAGATAAAGGAAAAGCTGGGAAAAGGGTGATAAAAGACCTGTGAGCGAATGGGATGCGGGGATATCCTATTCAAATTCCTTCTGAAATCAACTACCCCGCAGCAAAGCTGCGAGGTATCAGCGGAATGAGGAACATGATTATG
>PNOM01000038.1 GCA_013824835.1 Syntrophus sp. (in: bacteria)
GGAAGAACATAAACCGGATATTATTTCATCTCTGTTCACGAGCAATCTCCACGTCAAATTATGTTACCATAATACAAATCCGTAATCTACACACACTTTACTATAAATACTTTGATATTATTAACGTTCTTTGATATGGTTTTGTGCAGGTATATGCAACATGCACATCCTTAAGATACTCTTTAAAAACGCTTTTCGTCACAAACTGAGGACGGGACTCACTGTTCTCAGTATCACCATCGCCATACTTGCCTTCGGCCTCCTGAGAACAGTAATTCACGCATGGTACGCTGGGGTGGAGGCGTCATCTGCGAGCAGGCTTGTGAGCAGGAATGCCGTGTCGCTCATTTTCTCTCTGCCCCTTGCATACAAGGAAAAGATACGGCAGATTGAAGGGGTCACAAACGTATCATGGGGAAACTGGTTCGGCGGTGTCTATATTGACGAAAAAAACTTTTTTGCAAATTTTGCCGTAGACCCAAAAACCTATCTGCCCCTTTATCCTGAATATATGTTGACTCAGGAGGAACAGACCGCGTTTTTAAAGGATAGGAAGTCTTTTATTGCCGGGCAGAAGCTTGCACAGAAATACGGCTGGCGGATCGGCGATACGGTTATCCTTAAAGGGACCATATTCCCCGGCAACTGGGAATTTGTGCTCCGGGGCATCTACAGAGGGAAAGAAAAAAATACCGATGAAAGCCAGTTCCTCTTTCACTTTGATTATCTGAATGAAGGGGTGAGAAAGAAGACCGCTGGCCGTGCGGATCAGGTAGGATTTTATATGATCGGGGTTGCAAACACGAACCAATCGGCAGAGATAGCCCAGAGGATCGACAGGGCCTTCAAGAATTCCCTTGCCGAGACACTGACAGAGACGGAAAAGGCCTTTCAGCTCAGTTTTGTGTCCATGTCTGATGCCATTATTACAGCCATAAAACTCGTCTCTTTTGTGGTTATCATCATCATTCTTGCCGTAGTAGCAAACACTATGGCAATGACTGCCCGGGAGCGGATCGGCGAGTATGCCATATTTAAAACCCTTGGTTTCGGGGCAATGCACATCGTAGGGCTCATCTTTGGAGAGTCCCTTGTAATCACCTCCATGGGCTGTATCATAGGGGTACTCCTCACATTTCCCATTGCAAAGGCATTCGGAGATGCAATGGGGACCTATTTCCCTGTATTTAATGTAACTACAGAGACAGTGGTTATGGATGTGGCTGCCTCCCTGTGTGTGGGAATTCTTGCTGCCATTGTGCCCACAGTGAGGGCCATTAATGTCCGTATAGCTGACGGCTTGAGGAGGATAGGGTAAGTGGCTATACCCTTCTCCTACAGCTTCCGGAACCTGTGGACCCGCCGCCTTACCACTGTCCTTACTGCCTCCGGCATGGCCCTTGTTGTTTTTGTCTTTGCTGCGATCCTCATGCTTGCTGAGGGTCTCCAGAAAACACTTGTTGAAACGGGTTCTTTTGATAATGTGGTGGTAATCAGAAAGGCGGCGGTCTCTGAGGTTCAGAGCGGTATCGAGCGTTACCAGGCATCTATTGTGGAGACAGACCCTCAGGTTGCGACCGGGACTGATGGTATGCCTCTTGCCGCAAAGGAGATGGTTGTCCTTATCGGCCTCCCCAAGCGGGGAAGTGATCAACAGTCTAATGTCACCATTCGGGGCATCGTGGAAAAGTCCCTTATACTCCGTCCCCAGGTGAGACTTGTGGAAGGGCGTATGCCGAAGCCTGGTTCAGCGGAGATCATGGCGGGCATGAGCATTGCAAAGCGTTTTAAAGGGGGAAATATTGGAGAGACCCTGCGGTTCGGCATGAGAGATTGGGTCATAGTGGGTGTATTCGATGCAGGCAATACAGGCTTTAATTCCGAGATCTGGGGTGATGTGGACCAGTTGATGCAGGCCTTCCGCCGTCCTGTCTATTCATCCATTATTTTCAAAATCAGGGATTCCTCGCAGTTCGATGTCCTTAAAAAACGGATAGAAGGAGATCCGCGCCTTACCCTTGAGGCGAAGAGGGAGAAGAAATATTACCTCGAACAATCGGAGATGATGGCCAAATTTCTCCGCATTCTCGGTATATCCCTTACCATCATATTCTCCCTCGGCGCGGTTATCGGGGCTATGATCACCATGTATACTGCGGTTGCAACACGGGTAGGTGAGGTAGGGACCTTGAGAGCCCTCGGTTTTCAGCGGACGAGCATCCTCAGCGCTTTTCTTATGGAGTCCCTTCTCCTTGGCTTCTCAGGGGGTCTGGCAGGGCTCTTTTTTGCCTCCTTTCTCCAAATGATCACCATTTCTACAATGAACTTCCAGACCTTTTCAGAACTTGCCTTTTCTTTCACCCTTACCCCGGGAATCATCTTCAAGGCCCTTATGTTTGCCCTTATTATGGGTTTTGTGGGGGGTGTTCTCCCTGCGGTGAGGGCAGCCCACATGAATATAGTAGATTCACTGAGGGCCAGCTAAACCTTCGAATACTTCTTAACAAAATATTCCTTGACTGAATGGCTATAATCAAATAGAGTAATAGGGCTTAACACATGAAAAAAACATCTGAAAACAGACCACATTCTATCCTTAACAGGAGCAATTTAAGGGATATCGTAGTAGTAATCTCTTTGATTTCTGCGTTATTTTACAATGCTGCCCTGACTGAGATTATAACGTCTTTTGTTCTCCTTGCTTTCGGCTGTCTTTTTCACCTTGTCACGAAAGGGGTATTAATCCGTAATGTTGTGTTATGCAAGGACGGGACATACAGTATTGTGAGGCACCCCTATTATATGGCGAATTATCTTATTGATTCAAGTTTCTGCCTTTTAAGCGGAAATGTCTACCTTCTCCTCGTGTATCCCTTCCTTTTTTACTGGGCCTACGGTCCGACAATAAGAAAAGAGGAGGGGTATCTTGCCGGCCTTTACGGAGCAGAATTCTTTAAATATACCCTTGATATACCGCAAATATTTCCTGATTCTTATTCAATCAAAAACAATTGGAAAGAGGTTATTAACGGTTTTTCCATGAGGCGTATAACCCGTAATGAAATATCAAGATTTGCAAGGTTCTGGGCTACCGCGTGCGCTGTTTTATTTGTTCACAATGTGTCTAATGGAGGATTATTAAATACAAAGATTGTTCCCATCCACCTCACAAAAGGTTCCTGGGGGATATTTCTTATATCTATGGTGTTTGTTTTGTTTATTTTCAGCATCATCATGCGTCGTAGCAAGAATCATAAAGATAAAACCCTGGAAGTAATTGTGCCGTCTGTCCTCTCGACAGAAGCGAAAGAATAACCCTTCCCCTTAAGGTGATGCCGATTTTTCCCTTGACACCAGCATGGCTATGCACCTATATTTTTTTCTCGAACCAATTATGAAGATAAGACGATCGCACATGCTATTTGCCTTGCCCCGACACTGGTCATCCCGTGACTGGATACTACTCTGTGTGCTCGCAGCAGCAGGCATCATCCTCCTGTGGGCAGGACTCTCTACCAGGTCTCTATGGGGGTCTGAAGGGAGGTGGGCAGTCGTTGCAAGGGAGATGCTCAGGTCCGGCAACTATTTTCTTCCCACAATCAACGGGCAGGTTTACTTTGATAAGCCCCTTTTGAGCTACTGGCTGATCGTGCCCTTTGCATGGATAAAGGGCGGTGTAACAGAGGCAATAGCGCGAATGCCCAGTGCACTATCCGGGCTTGGGGCCGTTCTCCTTATCTTTTGTATGGGCAAAAGGCTCTTTGGAACCAGGACCGGGTTGCTATCAGGAGCTCTTTTTTTGACATCCGTCATGTTTGTACTCTGGGCGCGGACAGCATCAGCAGAGATCCTTAACCTCCTCAGTATATGGTGTATAATCTGGTTTTTTATGGCAGGAGGTATTGAAGGGCGCCTCAAATATCTTATTGCCCTATATAGCATAGGTGCAGTTGCCGCCTTTCTGAAGGGGCCGGTAGCGCCGGCAGCGGCATTTTCTGTTATGGGTTTTTATAGCCTGGTCAGGGCAGTGCTCCGGTTCCGTAGCGGGCGGCCTGAATGGGGTGCTGCAAAAGATGCAATCCTGTCCCACTTCCGATGGATTATCTCCTGGAATGGGCTTGTTTCAATCCTCGCGGCCATTCTCCTTTTTTCTCTCCTGCTCCTTATGCCGGTCATTGCTACAGGGTCCTGGCAATCGATAGAGCTTATGTGGAGGGAAAACGTGCTTCGATTTGTAAAGCCTTTTGACCACGTTGAGCCTCCCTATGCATATCTCAAGCATGCCCTTGTCTTCTTTCTCCCCTGGACCTTTCTGTTTCTTGCTGCTTTATGGGAGGCAAGAAAATGGCCTTCCCGCTGGTCGCACCGCTCGGTATTGATCGTTGGTATTGCCATTTTCCTCTTTTTTACCGCATCAGGATCCAGAAGGAGTTATTATATACTTCCCCTTGTGCCTGCCCTTGCCCTTATAACAGGAAAGGCATTGTCTGACTGGCTCGGCAGAGTGAGTTCAACAGGACCGGATATTATGAGGCTCGCCCTTTTTGCTACTGCAGCTATTCCTGGCCTCGCGGGTATTGCCCTTCTCTACGCCTGCTGTGCAGTGCAAATGCCTTATTCTCCATCTCAGTTTATTGTCAGTGCAGTGGCCATTGCAGGAAGTGGAGCTGTCCTTTTCCTTGTATCGACAAGACAGCGCATTAAAGGGCTTATTACCCTCTTTGTCCTGATTTTTATCCTTGAAGTATGGTTTTTTACAGGCGGTATGGCGGCCATGGAAGGGATGCGCACATCCCGTTCCTTCTACCGGGAAGCGGCAGCCAGACTCGCCGGGATTGATGATAATAGAATCGCCCTCTTTCAAAGCGGCGATTCGTCTCTTATCTTCTATCTCAACCGGGGCGCCATAAAAAGCCTCTATACCCTCAATGAAGCGGAAAAGTTTCAGACTGAATATCCCGACGGCATCATAATAAGCGAGATGAAGAATATTGAAGAGTTGCGAAAACATATAAGCTTTAAAAACGCAGTTATTATCCTTGCTCAAGAAAGGGAACAATATGGAAACAACGATAATATCCCGGTTATCATGAGATTCCAGGGGAAGTAACCTGTGGAACGATTTAACTTGATTTTTAAGGAGATATTCATTTAACTATCCCATTATGGAAAACAACAGGATTATTACCGTAACCCTGGCGAACATATACCTTGAACAGGGCTATCTTGAAAAGGCCATAGAGATATACGAAAAGCTTGCAAAAAGGGAGCCTGAAAACAACTTTATAAAACAAAGGCTCTCTTCCCTCAAGAAAGATCTGAAAGAAAAGCATAAAACATCTCCTTTTAAAAAAATACTGAAAAAACGGCTGTGGTAATAGGCATGAGAGAAATGAGGGTCCGGAAGGTTCTGGACATAATGAAGAATATGAACCTCGACGCCTGCCTACTCAGAGGTATGGATAACATATTCTATCTTACGGGATTCAGGGGTTCTGAGGGTGCCCTCCTGGTAACACTGCGAGATTTGTTGCTCCTTACTGATTTCAGATATGTGACATACGCATCGGAAGTAACAAAAGGCGTGAAGATTGTTGAAATTCGCCAGAAAACGGACGTCCTTTCCGATTTATGTGAACAATACGGAATCCATACTATGGGTTTTGATGATATCCATACCACATGTGATATACACAGGCGTCGGGAAGAAGGGCTCAAAGGGGTTGAGCTTGTTCCCCTGAAAAATGAGATTGAAGGAATACGGGCCTGCAAAGAGCCCGATGAGATTAAGGCAATAAAAGAAGCGATTCGCGTTGCAACAGATGCCTTTACCGAGGTGTTTGAAGGAATCCGTCCGGGTAAAACAGAAAAAGAGGTTGCAAACGAGCTGGACTATGCCATGAGGCGTCGTGGCGCGGACTGTCCATCTTTTGCAACGATTGTTGCTTCCGGGCCAAGGGCTGCCCTTCCCCATGCAGAACCAACAGATAAGGAGATCAGGGCGGGAGAGGCGGTTATCATAGATTTCGGTGCTCAGGTGAACGGTTATTGCAGCGACGAAACATACACCCTGTTGATAGGTGAGGTTAATCGTGCAATTCATGATATCTATTCAGTTGTGCAGGAGGCAAAAGATCTTGGCATTAGTAAAATAAAGGCCAACATGTCCATAAAAGAGCTTGATGCGATCGTAAGGGGTTTTATCGATGAGAAGGGGTATGGTGAGTATTTCCGCCATGGAGTAGGGCACGGGGTTGGTATTGCCGTCCATGAGGCGCCCTCAATCAATGGTCAGCAGGAGGGTGTTTTTGAGGCGAATATGGTGTTTACCGTAGAGCCTGGCATATATATTCCCCATTTAGGGGGTGTGAGGCTGGAGGATATGGTGCTCGTTGAAGAAGACAGAACAACGATCCTTACCCAAATAGTTAAAAGCAGTCGTTAGTCGATAGTCGTTCGTTGTTAGTGTAAAGGAGTCGATAGTGCAAAAGCATTTCATCTGTCCGTAATATACTATATACTATTTGGAATATTTCAGAGACAGTGCGATGTGCGGAAGTTAATCCTGTTTTTACTATTCACTAACGGCTATCGACTGTCTTTTAGAGGAGGGAAGTCATGGTAGTATTTACATCAGAGTTCAGAAAAGGTTTAAGGGTTCTTGTAGACAATGAGCCTTTTACCATAGTTGAGTTTCAGCATGTGAAGCCGGGTAAGGGCGGCGCCTTTGTCCGGACTCGGCTCAAAAGCCTCGTGTCAGGTAATGTTCTGGAGAGAACTTACCGGTCAGGGGAAAAGTTAGAGGTTCCGGAGCTTGAAGAAAGGCAGATGCAGTATCTGTACAAAGAGGTGGATCGGTACTACTTCATGGATGAAAATACCTACGATCAACTGTTCATCGATGAGGAACACCTGGGGGATGCAAAGAATTATCTTAAAGAAGGTCTTGTCATATCAGTGCTGATATACCAGGGAAAGACAATTGGCGTGGAAGTGCAGAACTTTGTAAATCTCCGCATTGTTCAGACCGAGCCGGGAATCAGAGGGGATACTGCACAGAATGCTACGAAACCAGCGGTACTGGAGACAGGGTATACCATTCAGGTACCTCTTTTTGTTGAGCAGGACGAGACGGTCAGGATTGATACAAGAACAGGGCAATACATGGATAGAGTAAAGTAGGATATCTATGCTGATCACATTCGAGGGTATAGAAGGATGCGGCAAATCAACACAGGTTGAGATTTTGTATGAATATCTTCTGTCAAAAGGATATGGGGTAATAAGGACCCGGGAGCCTGGAGGCACCATGTTCGGGGAGGTCCTCAGGAATGCCCTCCTGCAAGGTGATATGAATGTTTCTCCTCTACCTGAGCTCCTTGTATTTATGGCGATGAGAGCACAACATATCGAAGAGGTTATTATGCCTGCCCTGCAGGACAGGAAAATCGTACTCTGTGACAGGTTTACTGATGCGACCTATGCATATCAGGGATACGGCAGGGGCATTGACCTGGGGATTATTGAAAACCTTAACAGGCTTGTCACAAAGGGTGTACGACCCCATTGTACGATACTTCTCGATGTAACCGTGGAGGTGGGTTTAAAGAGAAAGGCCCGGCATGCCACTATGGATCGGATTGAAAAGGAGGCCCTCTCTTTTCATGAAAAGATTAAAAAGGCCTATGAGAAGCTTTCGCAGGATGATCCGGGACGTTTTTTCATAATAGACGGCAATTCATCTCCTGAATCAATAGGGGATGTTATCAGGGAACGGGTAATAACGCTCATGAAGGATTATGGGATTTAACAATATTGTCGGTCACGAAAGGCAAAAGGAGTTCCTTCTTTCCCTCTTCAACAATGAGAGAATGCCCCATGCATTCCTTTTTTCAGGCCAGGAAGGTATAGGGAAAAAGAAGCTCGCCATAGAGTATATAAAACATATTCTCTGTGAAAAAGGTATTGGGTGCGATGGGTGCCGCCCCTGTCAGAAGATCGACCACAGGAACCACCCTGACCTCCTCATTGTGGAAGGTGAAGAATCTATAGGTATTGCCCAATCAAGGATGATAAGCAAAGAGGTGTCTGAGCATCCCTACGAAGGCAAAAAAAGGGCGATCCTCATAGACAGGGCAGATACCATGACCCGTGAAGCAACAAATGCCCTTTTAAAAACCCTTGAGGAACCTCCCCCTGCAAATGTCTTTTTTCTCATTACCTCATCGGAAAGGGATATTCCCTTGACAGTGCGGTCCCGTTGCGCACGGGTGGCATTCAGTCCGCTCCCTCAGGCCGATGTTGAGGAATATTTTATGAAAGTATCCAGGATGGAAAAGGAGAAGGCACACCTGATTGCCCGGATATCATATGGAAGCATCGGCGGGGGTCTTTTCTGGGCAGAGCCTGATAATTTTATATTACGCCGTAAATTAGGAGAAATCATCATTGGTAAGAAGAGGGGGTTTCTTGCCGTAACGTTGATCGCAGAAAAGATTGCAAAAATGGATAAGGGGGTGAGCTTCTACCTCTCTTTTCTTCAATCCCTTTTCCGTGATCTTTATGTTGCAGCGCATGAGAGAGAAACATCAATGATAATCAACAGGGATATAAAGGATCTTATAGAGCGGGAAGGGATGGATTTGAAAAGGATCGACAGTTCTTTGAAAAAGATACAGGAAACAATTTTTAATATGCGTTATAATGTAAACAGGTGGCTCTTATTAGAGAACCTGATGCTCCATATCATGAGGTAGTTATGAAAAGTTGTTATGTAAGGGTTGACAGGCTGACAGGTGTGGTTGAAATGGAAGCGCCTGAGGGTATAAAAGCAGGGGATCACGTGGTGACGGAGATTGACAAGGGTCTTTGTCTGGGGGTTGTGACCACTGAGCCGACGGATGTAACCAAGGATGGGCTTAAAAAGATTACTGCAAAGGCAACTGATGATGAGATTGCCCAGTATTCTGCCCTCAAGGAAAAGGAGGGGTACGCCCTTAGCCTATGCAAACAGAAGGTTAAGGAAATGAACCTGCCTATGAAACTGCTGTGGGCAGAGTATCTCTTCGGTGGTTCAAAACTCCTCTTTTATTTTGTCTCTGAAAACAGGGTAGACTTCAGGGAATTGGTGAAGGAACTTGCAAAGGAGTTCAAGATCAGGATAGAACTGAGACAGGTCGGGGTAAGGGATGAGGCAAAAATCATCGGGGGTCTCGGCAATTGCGGCAACGTATGTTGTTGCAGAAAATTTCTGAATAACTTTTCCATAGTCTCTATAAAGATGGTAAAAGAGCAGAGCCTTGCATTGAATCCGAATAAAATCTCGGGTATATGCGGCCGGCTCATGTGTTGCCTTGCCTATGAATATGAAATGTACGTGGGCTACAAAAAGGATTTTCCCAAAATGGGGAAGAGAGTCACTACGCCCCAGGGAGAAGGCAAGGTAGTAAAGCATAATGCCCTGAGCTCTACCATAACGGTTGAGCTTGATGACGGGAAAGAGGCTACCCTGCCCTCAAAAGATGTGAAAAAGATATGATGAACAGACCCTACTATATTACAACACCGATATATTACATCAATGATGTGCCCCATATAGGCCATGCCTATACGACCATTGCCGCTGATATCATGGCCCGTTACAAGCGGATATGCGGGTATGATGTCTTTTTCCTTACCGGGACCGATGAACATGGTCAGAAAGTGGAGAAGGCGGCGGAACTGCAGGGGATTCATCCCCAGGAGCTTGCAGACCGGATGGTCAACAGGTTTACTGATTTATGGAAGGCGCTCAATATTACCAATAATGACCATATAAGGACCACCGAAGAGAGGCATAAAAAGGTGGTGCGATATATGTTTGAGAAGGCTTTTGAGAAGGGGGATATCTTTCTCGGAGAATACGAAGACTGGTATTGTGTGCCCTGCGAGACCTATGTTACAGAGCTTCAGTTGAAAGACGGGAAATGTCCTGATTGCGGGAGAGTTCCTGAGCGGCTGAAGGAGGAGAGCTATTTTTTCAGACTCTCGAATTATACGGACCGGCTCCTCCGTCTCCTCGAAACACATAAAGACTTTGTATTGCCCGAAGGGCGCTACAATGAGGTGCTCAGCTTCATAAAGGGCGGTTTGCGCGACCTGAGCGTAAGCAGGACCAGCTTTAAATGGGGCATTCCTGTGCCCATGAAGGCAGAACATGTGATCTATGTATGGTTCGATGCCCTCACCAACTATATATCAGGAATCGGTTTTCTTGATGATCCTGAGCTTTTCGGGAAATACTGGCCCTGTGACGCCCATCTTATGGGCAAGGACATATTACGGTTCCACGCCGTGTACTGGCCGAGTTTCCTCATGTCCTGCGGAATAGAACCGCCTAAGAAGGTTGTTGCCCACGGATGGTGGACCATAGAGGGACAGAAGATGTCGAAGTCCCTTGGCAATGTCATTGATCCCCTTGATATTATAAAGGAATACGGGGTAGATGAATTCAGGTTTTTTCTTTTCAGGGAAGTGCCTTTTGGTCTTGATGGTGATTTCTCAAAGAGCGCGGTGGTACACAGGATTAACGGGGACCTTGCCAACGATTTCGGTAATCTCGCAAGCAGAACCGTGACCATGATAGGAAAATTCCTTAAAGGGCGGATAGAGGCGCCGGAGAAAAAGGGCGCCATGGACGAGTTTGTGGAAGAGCAGACACAGAGGCTCATAGGGGAGTATCAGGCGGAGATGGATCTCTTCGCATACCATAAGGCCCTGGCCGCTGCATTTGAGATCATCTCCATACTGAACAAGTATATTGACACGGAGGCTCCGTGGAAGCTCGCAAAAGAAGGGGATGTGCGGATAAAAACGGTACTCTATAATATCTGGAACAGCTTGAGAATCACGGCAGTTATGCTCTATCCCTTTATGCCGGAGAAATCGAACCTCATATGGAAGGCCCTTGGCATAGGCAGGCGGATTGAAAATACCTTTTTTGACGATGAGAAGGCCTTTTATTGCCCAAGTGATATCGCTATAATCGACAAGATTGCCCCCATTTTCCCCCGTATTGAGACCTGAAAATGGCCTTTACCACAGTCCGGGGTGTTGTTGAACGGATTTTAAAGAAGTATAAGCTCAATGGGGATATCGATGCCTATAGGGTCTTCCAGATATGGAACGACCTTGTTGGCGACAGAATTGCAGCCCATGCGAGGCCCGCAAGGATTGACGGATATTTCCTGTATGTGGAGGTCGATGATCCCCTCTGGCTTACCCAGTTGAAATATATGAAGCTTGACATCCTGGGCAAGATCGATGTAATGATCAAAAAGGGTGTTCTAAAGGATGTAAGGTTTTATCTGAAGAGCAGCGCAGAGTAATACCCACGCTGTTTTGCTGTTAACCAAACAAAATGAACACAAAAAAAGGAGGCGTGAACCGCCTCCCTTACATTGTTTATGTTGTTGCTACTTCTTTGCAGGAGCGGCTGCTTTGTCTGCTGCTTTGTCTGCTGCTTTGTCTGTTGCTTTCTCTGTCTTCTCTGCTTTGTCATCGGCTGCTTTTGCATCTTTTTTTGCTTTGTCTACTTTGGCTTTACCTTTTGCTTTTACTTTCTTTGTGTCTTTCGCGGCATCGTCTTTTGCTTTCTCGGGTGATGCTGCTACTGCTTTGTCTGCTGCTTTGTCTGCTGCCTTGTCTGTTGCTTTCTCTGCTGCCTTGTCTGTTGCTTTCTCTGTCTTCTCTGCTTTGTCATCGGCTGCTTTTGCATCTTTTTTTGCTTTGGATACTTTGGCTTTGCCTTCTTTCTTCACTTTCTTTGTGTCTTTTGCGGCATCGTCTTTTGCTTTCTCAGGGGCTGCTACTGCCTTGTCTGCTGCGGGTGCGGCAGGCTTGTCCTGGGTGAAGCCAACGCTTACGAATGCTACACTGATGATTACTGCAAGGACGAACATTAATACTTTTTTCATGTGTGTTACTCCTTTGGTTTATTTAACTTCATGTTTTATTAATGTAGCATTTCCAATGCCAGAGCAGTAAGTATCGATAATTTAAGAGTATTGATAAAATAGATATAAAGAAGAGCACCAATAGTTTCGTAAAATAACGAAAACAGGTACTTTACGTTCGTTAAAATATGAACAACGTTTGTTTTTGAAAGGGTGTTAGGCCTGTATTATGTGCGGTAAAATGATTTATTTCAACTTATTTAAAGGACGCTCCAGTTCTTTTTTCAGGGTATCGAGCAATACCCTGTAAGGTATGCCTTTTTCATCGGCGACATGTATAATATCTTCGAATTCGATATGGGTTTTTACGCAATCACCTTTTCCATCATACCCGTATTTTATCCTCACAGGGCCGTAATTGGTTTCAATGGTTTTCACCTCTCTTCTCAGCACCCGCCTGCCGTCCATCCTGAGTCGCATACCAAAGGTCGTTGTCTCGGAAAAAACGACATCCACCAGATGGTCCAGAAGTTCATCGGGAACGGTGAGCGAAAGCCGTATACCGATCCGGCCTTTCTTCATATAGACTGGAAAATAGAGGACATCCAGGGCCCCTTCTTTTCTCATTCTCTCAGCGCAGGCACCGATATACTCTGCTTCCATGTCATCAAGGTCAGCTTCTATGACCCAGACCTCGCTATCGCTTAAGGGCTCTGCGGAGGCGGTCTCAGCGATAAAGACCCTCAGCGCATCAGGCTTGTCAGTGACGTATGAACCAAGTCCGTAGCCGATCCTATGAATATTTACTGGGGGCATCCTTCCAGGGTCCTTTGCATAATGTTTTACGATGGTTGCTCCGGTCGGGGTGGTCAGTTCGAGGGATACGTCGAGGAAGACTGTTTTGTATCCTCCAAGGATCTCGAGGGTAGCAGGCGGCGGATTGGGCATAATGCCGTGAGCCGTTTTGATTGTGCCTCTCCCATGGGGGATTGGGCCGGTGTAGACCTTATCTATTCCGAGATAGTGAATGCCTGCTGCAACGGAGACGATATCGATCAGGGTGTCTATGTGGGAAAGTTCATGGAGGTGAACGGACCCTTTCGGTACTCCATGCACCTTCGATTCTGCCTCCACGATAAGGTCAAGCATTGTCTTTGCGTCATCCTTGATCTTCTTTTCTACTAATAGCCCCTCGATAAGCCCTTCCATTTCCCCTGGGGAAAGATGGATATCGGATTCTCCAATCTCAAGGTGTATCCCCTCGATAATACCCTGTTGTGCCTTGGCCGGAACGATTGCGGGCAGGGGAAGGGGTATGCTGCTCAGGACCCTTTCGATCTCTTCAAAAGGCAGGCCAACGTCAATCAGGGCGCTGATCATCATATCGCCGCTTATGCCGAAAATGGGGTCTATATAAAGAATCTTCATAAGCGGTTGATAAGGGTCGCATAATAGGCTGCGCCGAAGCCGTTGTCAATATTGAATACCGATATGGTGGAGCAGGAGTTGAGCATGGCAAGGAGGGCGGTCAGACCGCCGAAGCTTGCCCCGTATCCGATGCTTGTGGGAACCCCTATGACAGGGATGCCCACCATGCCTGCAACTACAGAAGGGAGCGCCCCTTCCATTCCTGCGGCCACAATAATCACCCGTGCGGTTTTTATAATATCGAAATTGTGGAATAGTCTGTGTATGCCTGCAACGCCCACATCATACAACCGTTCAGTTGTATTGCCGAAGAACATGGATGTGATATAGGCCTCTTCAGCTACAGGGCTGTCACTTGTGCCTGCAGACATAATGAGAACGGTCCCTTTCCCCTTTATTGCATGGTCTTCCTTAATGTAGAAACAGCGGGCCTCTTCACTGTATATACCTGAAGGAAAGCTTTTCAGGATCTTTTTGCCCACTTTACTTTCAACCCGTGTGACGAGAACATCCTGACCCTTTTGCTGCATAGAGTTAATTATATCGAGGATCTGCGTCAGTTGTTTTCCTTCGCCGAATATTACTTCCTGAAGGCCCTTCCTGATGGTCCTGTGAAAATCTATCTTGGTATGCTCCAGGTCTTCAAAGGGCATACCTTTCAAGGCGCCATAGGCCTCATCAACAGGAATCGTCCCGTCTTTAACATTCTTGAGTAGTTTCAGAATTTTATCATCCAACATAATTAAAACCTGTTTTGTGTTTTAAGTGTTGTGTGTTGAGTTTAAACCTAAAACTCAAAACTTAACACTCAACACTGCCTTTTCACTGCTCCATAATAAAGGCATGTTTTACTACTTTTACCTGATCCTGGTCAATACCAACTACGTCAAACCTGATCTTTCTCTGGAAGCATTTATTATCCTTCAGGTAAAACATGGCAGACCGGATTATGTGCTGCTTCTTTCTCTCATCGATTGCCATAAGGGAGCCCCCGAAGGCTGTGGAGTTTCTCTTTTTTACTTCCACAAAGACAAGGTATCCATCCTCTTCTGCGATAATATCGATCTCACCGAAGAGGTTCCTGTAGTTCCTCTCCAGTATCCTGTAGCCCTCTTTTTTAAGGGTTTGTATGGCGATATCTTCCCCCTCTTTTCCTTCTTCCCTTTTACTCAGCACAGTGCTCTTTTACACCCCTGAAGGTTCTTCTGTGTATGGGCAGGACCCCATGTTCCCCAATGGCCTTTTTATGGGCATTGGTGGGATATCCTTTATGTTGTGTGAAATTGTAGAGGGGGTAGAGGTTGTGATAGACATCCATAATGGAGTCCCGCACTACCTTTGCAATGATGGAGGCGCTTGCAATAAAAAAGCACTTCCTGTCGCCTTTTATTATTGGCTTTCCTGTGGGGAAACTTCGTATGCCCCTGTTACCGTCAATGAGGAGCATATCAGGCCGGATGCCCGTATTAATAAGGGCTCTGTCCATAGAAAGGAGGGTTGCCTTGAGGATGTTTATCCGGTCTATTTCTTCATGGGTGGCAATGCCTACACCGACAGCATAGGCATGTTCTATAATCCACGGGAACAACTCTGATCTTTTTTTCTCGGTTAAGAGTTTGGAATCATTTACGGTCACTCTGCTTTCAGGCATGCCCTTCCATACAACACATGAAGAGACCACGGGACCTGCAAGAGGTCCCCGGCCTGCTTCATCTATAGCGCCAATCAGGCCTGTAAGCAGGCAACAACCCATTACACCCGTTTTTCTTTGAGCTTTGCAGCCTTTCCTCTCAGGTTTCTGAGATAATAAAGCTTTGACCTTCTCACCTTGCTCTTGCTGAGGACATCTATCCGGTCAATGAGAGGGGAATGGACAGGAAAGGTCTTTTCTATGCCTACGCCATAGGAAACCTTTCTTATGGTAAAAGTAGCCCTTGTGTTCCCGCCTCTTCTCCTGATGACCACACCTTCGAACATCTGGATTCTTTCCTTGTCGCCTTCATGGATCTTTGTGTAGACCTTTACGATATCGCCTACACCGATCTCTGGCAGGTCGAGTCTCATATGTTCCTTTTCTATTAAATCAACCATCTCATTCATTGTGTCCTCCTCTTTCGCCAAAAATTCTATCAAGAATTATGCCAATTGCAACCCTTAAGGAAAGATGATTATAGTCACCATTTCCCTTAATCGGCATAAGCATTTTCCCGCACTGCCCTACAACCTCTTCAGATAGACCCCAGCCTGTTCCGAAGAGAACGAGAACGGGTCTTTCTTCCGTTTTTATCAGGGTATAGAGTTCGCCATACCCTATGGCCTTTTCCGGCCGTTCTTTCGAGGAAGTCCCTACTATTAAAGGGTTATCCCCTATATCCTGCACCATTTCAGCAAGATCATTTACTATTCGCACCCTTTTCAGGGCCTTGCTACGGGCAGGATTATAGCTGGCTCCGTATCCATGATGCCAGTGGTCTACCAGTTTCTCTGCAATCTCCCGCTGTCTTACCAAGGGCGTAACAATATAGCATAAATCTATATCAAATGTCATGCAGGTTCTTGCAATATCATGTATTTCAAGGTTAGTTACGCTTGTGGCAACAATCGCCCTGTTTTTATCGTATACCGGGTAATGGATCACGGCAATGCAGACCTTACTCAGAGAGCTCCTCCATGACCTTTTTGATAATGCCCTGGTCCTCCCGTGCAGGCACAAACCTTTCCATCAGGTCCGGCCGCTTCAGGATTGTCTTCTTTATCGCCTCTCTTCTCCGCCATCTCCTTATCTCTTCGTGGTTCCCTGAAAGGAGCACAGAGGGTACTTCCATATCCTCAAAAACATCCGGTCTTGTGTACTGGGGGTATTCCAGCAGATGTTCTTTAAAACTTTCGTCAATGCTCGACTGCTCATTCCCGAGTACCCCGGGGACATGTCTTGATATGGCATCTATCAGCACCAGGGCGGGTACTTCACCACCTGAAAGGACGTAATCTCCTATGGATATTTCTTCATCTACAAGGGTAAGCACCCTCTCATCCACCCCTTCATAGCGGCCGCAGATAAGGCACAGGTGGGGATTTCTTGCAAGTCTCTCTGCAGTACCCTGATCAAACAATCTGCCCTGAGGGGTAAGGAGGACGAACTTGGGTCTCCTTCCCGCACTGTGCTCCACATATTCCATTGTCCGGGAGATCGGTTCTATTTTCATGACCATGCCGGGTCCGCCCCCATAGGGGCTGTCATCGCATGTTCTATGAATATCCACAGCAAAATCCCTGATATTCAGAATATTGAACTCTATAAGCCCTTTTTCCACCGCTCTTTTTATGATGCTTTCCTGCAGGGGTGAGCTGAAAAGATTGGGGAACAGGGTGAGAATGGTGAAGATCATACAAGAAGGGCGCTTTCGTCTACGACAATTTTCGATTCTTGAAGATCGATAGCACAGACAAACTCTTCCGTGAGGGGTATGAATATCTCCTCTTCTCCAACAACAACCAGCAAATCGTTTGTCTTCATATGCATGAGATCCTTAACTTTCCCCACTTTCACGTGTTTCCGGTCAACTACATCGAGGCCGATCAACTGGTAATCGTAATATTCGTCGGTCTCTAAACAAGGGAGGTCTTCTTCTCTCACGAACAGCTCCCTGCTCAGGAGACAGAAGACCTCCTCCGGGGTTTCAAAACCCTTAAAGCCTATGTAGAAGAAACCATTATGAAATCTCTTTTCTGTTGGTTCAAGCCTTGTGTAGCGGCTGCCGTCCTTGACATATAATGATGTATATCCGTAGAAATTGTCATATATATCATTGTAGTATTTAAACTTCACCGCCCCCTTAACGCCGTAAGTCGCGACTACTTTACCAACAGGAATATACTTCATTATTCAATGATTTCGAGCACCGCCCTTTTCTTTACCTTTGTTGAGGATGCGCTCAATATTGTTCTCATTGCCCTTGCAGTCCTGCCCTGTTTTCCGATAACCTTTCCAAGATCATCTTTTGCAACACTTAATTCTATCACGGATGTTTTCTCGCCTTCGATTTCAGACACCTTCACCTGATCGGGATTGTCAACTAATGCCTTTGCGATGTATTCGATTAGCTCTTTCAACACGGTCCCACCTCCATGATTTATTGTGTTGTTTATTCCTTCAATAACCCCTCTTTTCTAAACAGGTTTTCGACTGTCTTTGTGGGTTTAGCCCCTTTCTCATACCAGGCCATTATCTTTTCTTTGTCAAGGGTTACCTTGGCAGGTTCCAACAAGGGATCATAGGACCCCACATGTTCGATGAAGCTGCCGTCCCTGGGGGATCTGCTGTCAGCAACGATAATCCTGTAAAAAGGTTTTTTCTTTGATCCATACCGTGTTAATCTGAATTTTACCGCCAAAATTGCCACCTCCTATTTTGATAATAACTGTTTTTGGAGACCCTTCAGTCCCCCTTTCGTCAATTTCTTCATCATCTTCTTTGTTTCCATAAATTTTTTCATAAGCTCGTTTACATCCTGAACCTTTGTCCCGCTTCCCTTTGCAATTCTTACCCTCCTGTTCCCGTCAATAATATGAGGGTACACCTGCTCCCTTCTGGTCATTGAACTGATAATGGCCTCAGTCTTTTTAATATCCTTCTCTGCTGCAGAAAAATCTATCGTACCTTTGAACTTGTTAAACCCGGGAAACATGCTGATAATAGACTCCATGGACCCGAGTTTCCTCATCTGTTTTATCTGATCCTTGAAATCTTCAAGGGTAAACTCATCTTTTCTGATCTTTTTCTCAAGGTCCAGGGCCTGTTTCTCATCGAATACTTCCTGTGCCCGCTCTACAAGAGAGACCACATCTCCCATGCCGAGTATCCTCGATGCCATTCTTTCAGGATGGAAAGGTTCCAGGGCATCAAGCTTCTCGCCAACGCCGATAAACTTTATAGGTTTCCCGGTAACAGCCCTTATAGAGATTGCTGCACCGCCTCGCGTGTCGCCATCCAGCTTTGTAAGAATAATGCCGTCTATGCCTACCTTCTCATTAAAGGCTGTGGCAATGGTGACTGCATCCTGACCGGTCATGGCATCAATGATGAGAAGGGTCTCCCTGGGGTTCAGAAATTTCTTCTGGTTTGCCACCTCTTCAACCATGCCGTCATCTATGTGAAGCCTGCCCGCAGTATCGACAATCATGGTGTCAAAGCCATTCTTCATGGCATAAGCCTTGGCTTCTCTGCAGATAGCAAGGGGGTCCTTGCTATCTTTCAAGGAAAAGACGGCAACATTGAGTTGAGCCCCAAGCTTGATAAGCTGATCAATAGCCGCTGGTCTGTACACGTCTGTAGCCACAAGAAGGGGCTTTCTTCCCTTCTTTCGGAGAAGGAGGGCAAGTTTACCTGCAGTGGTTGTTTTCCCTGACCCCTGAAGTCCCAGAAGCAGGACGGGTACAGGAGGGGAACCGGCAACATCAAGGGGTTTATTGACCTTTCCCAGGAGTTCGCAGAGTTCGTTATAGACAATCTTTATGAACTGCTGCCCTGGTGTAATGCTTGAGAGCACATCTTCGCCAAGGACCTTTTCCTTGACCTTCTCAAGAAAATCCTTTGCAACCTTGTAATTGACGTCTGCCTCAAGAAGGGCTATCCGTACCTCTCTCAGGGAATCCTTTATATTGGTTTCCGAGAGCTTCCCGTAGCCTTTCAGTTTCTTGAATGTTGACTCTAATCTTTCCTGTAATTTCTCAAACATAGCCATAATAACATAATAAATAATGGGCAAATAGTCAACTTAATAACCCACTTAATAACCCAAGGTAGAAGAAAACTATTGACAATATGTATAATAATAAATACAATAGTATTTATGAACAACAATGCAGTCATATTAGTTTCCATGTCAAAGAACTGGTGGTGGGGTAGCTAACAGCTATCCTGTACAGGGCCTGGCCGTTTAAGCTCTTGGGGGTAGCAAATCCCCGGGGTTTAAACGGCCTTTTTGTTTCAAGCCGTTTTAAGGTGCCTTCGGGTGCTTCAAAACGGCTTTTTTATTGCCCGCAGGTCAATCCGAGATTTGCCGCGGGGTAGGGTATTCAAGGGAGGAATATGTATCCGACATTTAAGACATTTAAGACAATGACAGGACAGGCGGACAGGGTCAACCTGTACCGGGAAGTGGGGGCAGACATGGATACGCCGGTCTCCATTCTTTCAAAACTTATAAGCCTCGATCGGGCAATCCTTCTGGAAAGTGCAAAGGGCGATAAAACCTACAGCAGGTTCTCCTTTCTGGCCTTTGATATTGAAGAAAAGCTGTGCCTGAAGAAAGATGGCCTCTATAAAAACGGGGAATTTGCAGGAGACCTCTCCTCTCTGGAGCAGAACATTCGTCAAGTCTGCGCCCCTTCGACAGGGGACTTTGGAGATTTTTGCGGCGGCTATGTGGGGTATCTTAATTATGAGTTCGTTGAGGCATGCGGTATCCTCAGAAGGCCCCTTGTAAAAGAGAACGGCCTCTTGGGCGTACTCTACCTTATCGAGAAATGGCTTGTATATGATAATTACACAAATAAGGCCTTTCTCGCCTTATCGAAAAGGCATGAAAGAGGGGGCAATGATCCTGAAGGGCTATATCAAACCATGAGTCAGGAACTCGATGCCATGGCCCATCGTCTCACCGGACTCCCGCGACAACCTGCAATCTCCGGGAGTAAGCCCAGCATTACACGAATGATCCCCAAGGCTGCCTTTAAGGAGAAAGTAGCCGCAGTAAAGGGAATGATAGAAGAAGGCGAGGCTATTCAGGTAGTCCTGAGCGACCATCTTGAGGTAGAGGGCCTCGATCCTTTTGATTTTTATAGAAATTTACGGAGGATCAATCCTTCGCCCTATATGTATTTTCTGAAAGACGGTGATTTTACAATTGTAGGTTCGAGCCCTGAGGTCCATGTCAAGATAACGGATAGAAAGGCGGTTCTGAAGCCTATAGCAGGCACAAAGCCCCGAAATGGCTCTGATGATGTGGATGGTATCATAAAAGAGCTTTCCAGTGATGAAAAGGAGAGGGCTGAACATCTCATGCTTGTAGACCTGGCGAGAAATGATCTTTCCCGGATCTGTACCATAGGGAGTGTTGCAGTAAAGACCTTTATGGAACCTGAGGTCTATTCCCATGTGGTCCACCTTGTATCCCATGTGGAGGGTGAACTTGCCCCAGACATAAGTCCTCTTGAGGCAGTAAAAAGGACATTTCCTGCAGGTACTGTCTCGGGTGCTCCGAAGACAAGGGCCATTGAGATTATTGACGAAATGGAAGATGCAGTGCGGGGTCCCTATGCAGGCTGTCTTGGTTATCTCGGTTTCAACGGCAATGTAAATATGGCGATTACCATACGGACAGCCTATTTTACCGGGCAGAAGGCCCGTCTCCAGGCAGGGGCCGGCATTGTCTATGACAGCATACCGGAAAAGGAGTACGAAGAGGTGCTGAATAAACTCGGCGCCCTTATCAAATCAGGGGGTATGGATGATACTGTTAATCGATAATTATGACTCCTTTACCTACAACATCTATGACTATGTGGGCAGATATCGGCCTGTAAAGGTGGTGAGAAATACGGAAAGCCTTGAAAGTATCAAATCTGTTGATGTTGAGGGGATTATCCTTTCTCCCGGACCTTCCCATCCTGCAAACTCCCTTCTTACCCTTGATGCAATCGACTTCTTTAAAGGGAAAGTCCCTATTCTCGGCGTGTGTCTTGGTATGCAGGCCATTGCCTATTCCTTCGGCAACAGGGTGAGACGGGCCAAACGGATCATGCATGGAAAGGTGGATACCATAGAAAACAAAGGCAGCCTTTTGTTGGAAGGGCTGGAAGGGGAGTTTCCCGCTGTCCGTTACCACTCCCTGGTTGTGGACATAGAGGGCAATAACAATTTTGATGTATCAGCGGTCTCGAAGAGCGACGGGGAGATTATGGCCATTGAAGACAGGGCGCAGAGGATATTCGGGCTTCAGTTTCATCCCGAATCTTATGGGACCGGCAAAGGGCTTCGCATCATCGAAAATTATCTGGAGGTTTGTTATGGAAAGGCTTGAAAAATTGAGGAAAGGCATGGACCTTACCTTTGATGAGGCAGGAGGTGTCTTCAGCGAGATACTGGACGGCAGAAAAGAAGCGCCCTATATTGAAGAGATGCTTATCCTTCTCGCCGAGAAAGGGGAAGGAGAAGAGGAAATTGCAGCCTGTGCAGGGGCACTCCTCAGCCGCGCGGTCCGTCTTGACCATGATTGTCATAATCTTCTGGACATTGTGGGGACAGGGGGCGACGGAAGCGGCAGTTTCAACATATCTACTGCTGCCGCCATAGTCAGCAGCATATTCCTGCCTGTTGCCAAACACGGGAACAGGGCAGTAAGCTCCAAGTCAGGCTCCGCCGATTTTCTTGAGGCCCTGAACGTGCCTATCAATCTGGAAAAGGAAGAGGCAGCGAGGCACTTGAGGGAGAAAAACTTCGTATTCCTCTTTGCCCAGAAGTTTCATCCTGTAATGAAACTGGTTGCTCCAATCAGGCAGCGGATAAAGAGAAGGACCATATTTAACCTCCTGGGTCCCCTCTGCAACCCCGCAAGACCGGATAATCTGCTTATCGGTGTTTTCAGGAAGGAGTTTATACCCACCTATCTGGGGGCTGTCACGTTTCTCAATATACCGAATGTCCTGATCGTTGCGAGCCATGACGGGCTCGATGAGATCAGTATATCGGATTATACGTTATGCTGCCTGAAGAAGGGCTCCTCTGTAAAAACCTTTGAATTTGACCCGAAGTCCTTTGGTATTTACGCCCCCATAGACGCGGTCAAGGGGTACGAACCAACGACGAATGCAAGGATTGCGCGGGAGGTATTTCAGGGGGATCACAGGGACCTTTGCAATGCTATTGCCATTAATGCGGCCTTTGCCCTTCAGCTTGCAGGGGTTGAGGATGATCTGAAAAAGGCCTTTATCCTTGCGAGAGAGGCAATCACCTCGGGAAAGGCCTGTGAGAAACTGATGGAGCTTACCGCATGATCGACGCCATCATTGAAACAAAAAAGGCAGAAATAAAGACCCTGAAAGGCCTACGTCCGGGGACCCGCGTCAAACCCCTGATACCCCTTTGTTTTGAAGGCCCGGTCAATATCATTGCAGAGCTGAAGCAGCGTTCCCCTTCAGCCGGTACTATCGGTGAGATCAACGATGAGCGTATTGCAGCTTATTCCCGATATGCAACAGCCATAAGCGTCCTCACGGACAGCACCTACTTTGGCGGGAGTTTCGAACTCCTCGAAGAGGTGGCGCGGAAAAGCCCTTTGCCTATTCTCTGCAAGGACTTTATTATTGATGAGTCCCAAGTTGACCTTGCCTATGGAAAGGGCGCTGATGTTGTCCTCCTTATTGTACGGGTGCTGGGAAAAGAGAGGCTCAGGGAACTCTATACATATTCAACGGGTCTGGGTCTTGCGTGTCTTGTGGAGATACACAAAAGGGAAGAGCTTGAGGCAATCGCCGACTTACATCCGGAAATAGTAGGGGTTAATGCACGGGACCTCGATACCCTTGCTATTGACCTCGATCTGGCAGCTTCAATCCTCTCGGAGCTCAAGGCCCCTGTTCGCATTGCAGAGAGCGGCGTCAGATCAAGGAGGGACATAGAGCGATTTCAAGGGGCAAACGGTTTCCTCATAGGAGAAACCCTGATGAAATCCAAAGACCTGGATGCCTTGTTCCGGGAGCTACTCTATGGTTAAGATAAAATTCTGCGGCATGACCAACATGGATGACTGTCTCGCAGCCCGGGACCTGGGGGTTGATTTCATCGGTTTTGTCTTCTACAGGAAGAGTAAACGGTATATTGAGCCTGTAAAAGTGAGGGAGATTACAGAAAGGCTTCAAGGCAAGGCAAAGACTGTCGGTGTCTTTGTGGAGGAGACGGAAGAGGAGATAAGGGATATATGCGCCTTCTGCGGCCTTGATTTTGCCCAGGTTTATGGCAGGGCAGGGGGTATTACGAATAAAATATCTGTATACAGGATTAAAGACAGGGTGCCGGATGTCAATGAAGGGGGCCTTATCCTCTTTGACAGCAATACAGACGGCTTTGGCGGCTCCGGCACCCCCTTTGATCTTGATCTATTAAAGGGCCACCAGGCCCTCAGCCGGGTTTTTATTGCCGGAGGCATTGGAGAAACAAACGTCTATGATGCACTGCGCCTCAATCCCTTTGGTATTGACCTTGTAAGCTCTATTGAGGCATATGGAGGAAAAAAAGACCTGTCAAAAATGAAAAGCCTTGTAAGCAAGGTAAGGAGTTTTCGCATATGAGAAGATGGTTTGGACAATACGGAGGCCAGTTTGTGCCGGAAACGCTGATTCCAGCACTCGATGAGCTGGAAACGGCCTATAAGGAGTTTAAAAAGGATAAAAGACATCAGAAGGAGCTTCAGACCCTGCTTAAGGATTTTGCGGGGAGACCTACACCGCTCTATTGTGCAGAGCGGCTCGGCAGCCATCTTTCCGCGAAGATCTACCTCAAGAGGGAAGACCTTCTCCATACAGGGGCGCACAAGATAAACAACACCCTCGGTCAGATCATGCTTGCCAAATTTATGGGAAAGAAAAGGATCATTGCCGAGACAGGTGCCGGACAGCACGGGGTGGCCACTGCCACGGTTTCAGCCCTTCTTGATATGGAATGCGTAGTCTATATGGGGAAAACGGATGTGGAGAGACAGGCCGTGAATGTAGATCGCATGAGACTGCTGGGCACTACAGTCGTGCCTGTAGAGAAGGGAAGCGGCACTTTAAAGAGCGCCATCAATGAGGCCCTTCGGGACTGGGTGAAGAACGTGAAGACCACCCACTATCTCATCGGCAGTGTGGTAGGCCCTTACCCATTTCCCTCTATTGTAGGCGAATTTCAATCTGTCATAGGCCGGGAGGCAAGGGCCCAGATCCTTAAAAAAGAGGGATATCTGCCTGATCAGGTGATCGCCTGTGTGGGGGGCGGTAGCAATGCGATAGGTATCTTCAGGGGGTTTGTCAATGACAAAGACGTGAGTCTCATGGGTATCGAGGCAGGAGGAACAGGTTTTGACCTTGGATGTCATTCCGCGACCTTAACAAAAGGGAGGCCCGGCATACTCCATGGCGCCATAAGTTATCTTTTACAGGACAAATTTGGACAGGTGAGCGATGTCCACTCAGTATCCGCGGGGCTTGACTATCCCGGTGTGGGGCCGGAGCACAGCAGCCTGAAGGACTCCGGGAGGGTGAAATACAAGGTCTGTTTTGACAAGGAGGCCCTTAATGCCTTCTCTGTTCTGAGCAGGCTCGAAGGCATCCTTCCTGCCCTGGAGAGCGCCCATGTTCTGGGCTATCTTCTGGAACACAAAGAAACGTTCGAAGGAAAGACGGTTATTGTAAACCTCTCCGGCAGGGGAGACAAGGATATGGAAATCCTTAAGCAAGGAGGCATACACAATGGGTAAGCTTGGCATCTATCTGCTTGTTAATTATCCTTCAGCGGAGAGTTTCATAAGGGCGGTAAAGGTATGCGAGGAAAGGGGAGTCGATTTTCTGGAGGTCGGTTTCCCCTTTTCCGATCCTGTGGCAGACGGCGATTTGCTGGAGCGGGCGTCTTACGAGACCCTGAAAAGATTCAATTTTGATGATTTTACAGAGAGCCTCCAGGAGGCAAGACGGATATTTAAAGGCAGGGTCTATGTCATGACCTATGCCAACGTGGTCTTTGGTATGGGTATTAATGCCTTTGCGAAAAGGGTTGAAGGCATTACCGGCATCATATTGGCGGATGTGCCTTTGAGGGAGATATGGCTCTTTGAAAAGGGTTTCAAAAAACAGGGTATCAACCTTGTAAGGTTTCTAACCCCGGAGAGCAGGGCTCAAGATATCGAGAAGGCGCTGAAAGGGGCAGGGGACTTTATCTACTTTGTTTCAAAGAGGGGGACTACCGGCGGGGATTTTACCCTTGATGAGGAGACAATAGGAAAGATCGGCCTTGCACGGGGTAGGGGGGCAGATGTGTATATCGGTTTCGGGATAAAGGAGAAAAAGGATGTGGATTTGGCCTGCAGCGTTGCTGACGGCGCTATCATAGGCACAAAGGCGGTAGAGGGGTTGGAGAAGGGGGTGGAGGCATTTGAGGGGTATATAAAGGGGCTCAGGGCCGTAAATGAATAGAGAAGGTGCATAGGTAGTCAAGTGGGGAAAATGTGTGACCTTTTTTTGTTTATCAGCCAACGGTATAGTGATGAATAAAGTTTATTTCTTCAGTCGTTCTATTTCCTGTCGAATCTGTTCAATTACTTCTTTATTCCCGATTTCTCCATCTAAGCTGAAGACTATAAATACTTTGCCACCGTATTGTTCTTCAAATTCTGCGAAACTGGATTTCATTCTTTCAGTTGGAGAATAATTGCCGAAGTTTGCTTTCGCCGTTACGGGCTTGATTTGAATACCAAATGCTCTATCATCAACTTTTGCCACATAGTCGATGTCTCCCGCGTGGTCGAGCTCAGAATCGGATTCCTCAAAAATTATGTCCGGAAAGATTTTGGCTAATCCGTCATTAACAACAGACTTTTCCCGAAGGAAACCGTCAAATGTCCTATTGATGGTAAGATTGTAAATGTAATCAATGCAATCTTGAAGCGTCAGTTTACTGAAAGCCGCTTGCCATTCTGGAATAACTACTTCTGTAATTTTCTCGTAAAGCCGTTCGCCAAGTTCTCGCAGGCACTCTGAAGTAATTTTAGTCGGCATCTTTGAAACTGAGTATGCGTTTTCAAAATACCATTGTTCCCATTCTTGAATTGTTTTTGGCTGGCATTCCCTAATAAGGGCCATCACCGCTCCGACTTTATTGGGCCTTGATAGCTGATAAGTTTGGTTGGCATAGTTCAGAACTTTTTCTTTTTTGCCGAATTCCATGGAATATCTTTGTCTTTTTGCCATTTAATGCCTCTGCAGGTTTAGAAATTTGGTTTTGTATTTAAAGTCAGTTAAACTGTCAACGTCAGCCAAACCTTCCTTGATAATATGGGCATTTATAAAAGTCTTGTTTTTCAGGTATAGATAGCAGAGAAGGTTGTTACCTTCATCATATTTCTGATTGTCGAACTTCAGAAATACTTTTTGACCCTTTGTTTTTTCTATCAGAAATCTGATTGCCTGTCCATTGGTCACCCCTTTTTCTTTTACACCGATAAGGCGAACAGCTAAATCATTATCCAGCTTCAACAACTCAGGACTGATTACTTCTTTTACAGAATAGTAGACTTCTCTTTCACCGCTGTCTTTATCTATTTTTGACCCAAATTGAAGCTTCCTAGGGTCTATCTTTTTATCGAGTTTATGAGGGTCTTTGAAGATATAGGGCAGCTTTTCGATTACTTTATTCAAGTCTGTTTTAACGATATCATTCAGAAACACGTATTCAGTAGCCGCAATGTTGGGTTGCCCCACATTCAATTTATCTTTAATCGTTGGAATAAAGTCCGAATTGATTTCATAGCCGACAGAGCTACGGCCTAAATTACGGGCGGCAAGTGCAGTTGTCCCACTGCCGAGGAACGGGTCCAAAACCGTCTCGCCTGAAAAAGAAAACATTTTTATCAGGCGGGCAGGCAATTCTTCTGGAAACATAGCAATGTGGCCGTCCTGCTTTGCCCCTGCGAAGTACCAATGCCCTGAAAAATAAGTATTCCATTCGTCTTTTGTCATTATTGAAAGTTCTTTTTGTTCTTTAGTCGGCGCTGGAAGAACGCCCTGTTTTTTGAAAAGCAGAATAAATTCATAATCAAGCTTCAAAATGCCGTTTCGAGGGTATGGAAAGCTGCCCATTATCGTGGCACCGCCGGTTGTATTGCATGTGGTGACTTTCTGCCAGATGACAGCCCCCATATAGTCGAAACCTGTGGTTTCACAGAATTTAATTATTTCTGTTCTTATTGGAATTACTTTATACCGCCCATAATAAACTGACCGGGCGAACTGGTCTCCGATATTGATGCAAAGTCGGCAGCCGGGGTGTAATACCCTATGGCACTCCGTCCAGACGAGATTCAGATTATTGACATAACTCTCATAGCTTTCGTGAAAACCGATTTGATTTTCAGTCCCGTAGTCTTTTAATTGCCAGTATGGTGGGGATGTAATTACTAAATGAATCGATTTGTCTGCTAAGCAATTCATTTGTCTGCTGTCGCCGTGTATTATTTTATGAATAGTTTTCAATGAGTTCTCCATAGCCTATGGTTTAACATATTCTGTTTATTTACTTGCGCTCAACATCAAAATCAGTGGCGGCTGCAAGGCGTCCGCTTGATTGTTTTGTGTATGCCCGGATGGGCATGGACTTATGGGGTGAAAATCCCCCTGTGCCAGAACCAAAGGTGTTCATTATGATGAATACTATCAAAAGCACGAGCCAAAGGCAAGGACGTATTCATGAGAATGGCGGGGATGTTGATTCAAAGTGAACTTACCCGACAAAATCGTAGATCATTGCAACGCCATGCATTGGCCCTGTCCCCTAAAGTTCACTTTGAACCTACGTCCCGTCCCCTATGTCTGTCCCATAAAAGCTGCAAGACGATGTTTGAAATGCGGAAAAATCTTTGTGAAAAATGCCATAAACAAGTGTAATATTATTGGTATGTTAGGAGATGGAAAACCATGAGGGAAAAACAATTGTTTTATACACAGCAAAGGACGATGAGGGATGACCGTAAATAAGTAAATAACTCCGATGGGGTTGAGATGTGTGGTTGAATGGGGCCACGGATTGTTTGCGGGACGGGATGACCATCTAATAATTTGCTGGAGCCAATCGGCAATAAAGCCTGCCTCTGGCTCAGCTTTTTGTTATGTGAAGAATAAACTTGACTATGAGTGACAATGGTGTACACTGTTAGTACACAATTGGAGGTTAGGTTATGAAATTCATAAGTGTACGTGACTTACGAGGGAGATCTGCCGAGGTTTGGAAGAATCTCCCTACGGAACGGGAGTTAATTGTTACCAGCAACGGTAGGCCCATTGCTATTTTATCGGCAGTTAATGAATCAAACCTGGAAGAGTCGCTCTCTGCATTCCGCCAAGCACGTACCGTCGAGGCTGTAATGAGTCTTCAGCATCAGTCCACA
>PNOM01000039.1 GCA_013824835.1 Syntrophus sp. (in: bacteria)
AGTCCGTGAGGGACGACCGTAAAAAAGGGAGTCCGTGAGGGACGACCGTAAAAAAGTAAATAACTCATAGTTCATAGCCTTTCTCGAGGATAACTGCCGCTCCTCTTTCTACTGCATACCCAACTCCTGGTGGGGTCATATTGAGAAATGCTACAATAGTTGTAGCAAATGTTGACCCACCAGTAAAGTCAATAAATATGCCTTACAACACACTATGATTCTAATTGAATCCATCCAATATTAAATCTGTAATACAGGACACCTCTGATCCTTTGCTGCAAGGCTATTTGTGATGAGGTGGGATCGGATAGCAGGTGGGTGGTTGGAACGTTCTAAAAACTTAATAATTACCTGGGACACAGGGACATTCATCGCACGGTGAGATATATGGCTACCAATCCTGCAAGGCTTGCGAAGCTCTGGCGATAGGTGCTTTACGCAGGGTGCGGCTGATTTATTGCCCCGCGGGGCAATACCCCGGAGCTTGCTCCGAGAAGTTTTTCGTGGTTTTATCCTGCCTTTGATACCCCGTGGCTTGCCGCGGGGTAGTTCATTTCCACTGTCACCGACATGTGACCCTATTGGCCCGCACTCCGTTTCATTGCAGGTTTGACAGTTAACTCCACGTCCTTCCTGTCCAAGGATCGTCAGGAACTCCATTAAGCGCCCAACAGACAACGACACAGGGCGACAACGCATCAAGGTTGATACTTGCGCCTGTGTTGTACCGAGCAGTTTTGCGGCTTCGCCTTGGGTTAATTTGCTTTCTTTCAGAAGCCGGTAAATTTCCAGTGTCAGCTTAGCTTTCACAAGTTCTTGCTCTGAATTGGGGAAGCCCAGGTCGGCAAAAACATTGCCGCTGCTTTTTTCAACGTTTTCTTCCATGTTCAACCCTCCCTCCCTTCGCTGTTGTAGTGGTCTTCGGCTCGCCTCAGTCGCTTTAGTCACTCATTGGCACAATGGTTTTTTTAATGTCTTTCATCGGGTAGTGTTTGTCGTTGCCGGTTGCAAGTACTGCATTGCTTATAAAGGCTGTCGCAGCAATAATGCAATCGCACAGGTCGAGTTTCTGGTTTTTTATTGATGTCTTATAACTGCCTGCCTTCTCGGCTATTTGACGATTGCAGTCAATTATTTGTAATCCATCGAGGAGTGCGGCCGTCTTTTCTGCTTCATGCAATCGCATACCTGCATATAGTTCTGCCACGGTTATCGTTGAGCAACAGATGACGGATTCGTTTACAATAGAGCGTAAGAAGTCTCTTGCCTTTTCTTTCCCTCTTAAAAAGTTGATCAGCACATCTGTATCTATCAGTATGGTATTCATTTTGAGTTGTTTATGCGGTCCAACCGATCAGATGTTCTCATACTTTTTACAAATGTCTCAGTCCCCTGTTGTAATTCGGGATGGTCCTCATCTTTCCAGGCCCCAAAGCTTGTCCCCAATGCCTTTTGAAGCTTCAATCTTTTTAGTTCCTTTCTCAATGCTTCCGCGATGACCTTACTCTGTTCTCTTTTGGGAACGCTTTTTCTTAACTCCTCAATCAAGTCTTCCGGTAAAAGGAAGTTGGCCTGTCGTGTTGCTACTCTCATTCTATACCTCCAATGACGCCGCTTTATGTAGTTAATTATATAGGATAAAGACTATAGAAGTCAATAATACATCGAGGGTTTTGTATTCCCTCGGTTCAGATACAAAAGCACACAAAAGGAGATATTTTTGGAGGTCGTAGGGGGCGATCGTAAGCAAGTAAATAAGTCATGACCCGCAGTCTTTCTCCCCGGCCAATCCCCTCCCCATGCCCTATTGCGTATCCCGCTGCTGGGGTCATCATGTCAAGGAATTCCGCTACCCTGGAAGCGGGCTATCCCGTAAGACCATCAGGGACTTCAATTGAGTTATCAAATTTATCCCCGCAAAAAGGGACCTTGGGCAGCAAACACTGCAGCAAATGGATATTTCAACGCTTGAGAACCGGGGTATGAGCTGAATAGGGAACGTAAGAACAAGAGTTCAGGCGGGAGGTGGGGACGGATGGGAGAAATCAGGGGGTAACAGCGCAATCGGACTGGTCGCCTTTTACCTTTGAGAGGGCATGGGGCAGGGCCTTATGGATGAACATAAGGCATTCCGTGGCTGCCTTGGGACTGCCCGGAAGATTGATGATAATGCTTGTCCCCCGAATGCCGCAGACTGCCCTTGAGATGATGCTGTTCGGGGTAATCCTGTAGCTCTCCATACGCATAACCTCCGCGAATCCCGGCAGATCCCGGTCTATGACAGAGCGTGTAGCCTCCGGTGTTACATCCCTTTTGCTTACCCCGGTTCCGCCGGTAGTAACCACAAGGTCGATCCGATGGGTATCGATAAGTTCCCGGATGGTGCGGGCGATTATTTCCTCTTCGTCAGGGATGATGATAATATCCCCCACTACATAGTCTTTCTCAAGTATCTCTTTTAACGCAGGCCCGCTTTTGTCGATCCTCTCACCCACAGACCCTTTATCGCTCACCGTAATGATCGCTGCCTTGTATTGCATTACTGGACCTCTATCTCATCGCCAACAGCCACTTCCCCATCGTTAAGGACCTCGACAAATATGCCCTCCCTGGGCATTACACAGTCGCCGACCTGCTGGAATATAGCGCAGCGGGTATGACATTCCTTGCCGATCTGGGACACCTTGACCAGGAGGTCTTTTCCTATTTTAAGGGTTGTCCCCACGGGCAGACTCGGAAGATCAATCCCTTCTGTGGTCAGGTTTTCAGCGAAATCGCCATAGCTCACATCAAGGCCCTTATCCCGGATCTTCTGTATGCTCTCCGTTGCGAGGAGACTGATCTGCCTGTGCATAAAGCCTCCATGGGCATCGTTTTCAAGGCCGAATGCCTTCAGTGCCTTGCACTTGCCTATATTGTGCTTCTTTTCCCCTTTGTCCTTAGCAATATTGACTGATAACACTTTTCCTTTCATCTCTTTCCTCATTTCCTGCCTTACGCATGAATTCCTGTTCTTTTTTCCCGCTCCCTGGAGCGGGACGGTTTTTCACTATCGACTATCGACTATCGACTGCCCCTATATCGACTGCCTCTTAAACCTTCCGCTCTTCCCGCCGCTTTTTTCAAGGAGGAAAAAGGGACCAAGCTCTATGCCCTTATCTATGGCCTTACACATATCGTATATGGTGAGGGCGGTTACTGTTGCACAGGTGAGGGCCTCCATCTCAACCCCGGTCTGGCCTTTTGTTTTTACCGTAGAGGTAATATTGACAATACCATCCTTATCATCAAAATCAAAGGTCACATCGATATGGGTAAGCGCCAGGGGATGGCAGAGGGGAATAAGCTTATGGGTCTCTTTGGCTGCCATGATCCCTGCAATCTTCGCCACGGTAAAGATATCGCCCTTTGGCCCGTACCCTGTTTTTACCAGCTCATAGGTCTTTTTGGCCATTTTTACTCTGCCCGATGCGATAGCCTCCCGCTCGGTCTCCTTTTTCTCGGTGACATCGACCATACGGGCCCTGCCCTCTTTATCGACGTGGGTAAGTTTCATATAAATATTTTCTCCCATGCAGTAGTTGGTGTGAACGTTGAACTTAGAACGTTGAACTTTGAACTATCTTTCATTACCCGCCTATATGCCGGAGGTTCCTTTGACACTTCCGTATCTGCCCCATCTCCGCCTTCCGCTCAGGTTTTGTTTTTACCGTATTTATGATGAAATTGCTTATTTCTTCGTCCGTTGCATTCTCCCGGAACATCTTTTTTACATCATATTCTTCATCCCCGAAAAGGCACGGCTTTATGGCCCCACGGGAAGTAAGCCTGATCCTGTTGCATTCATGGCATATATGGGAAGAGACAGGGCTTATAAAGCCAATCCTGCCCAGACCCTCCTTTATGTCAAACATCTTTGCAGGACCCTTATGGGGATTCGAGGAGGATTCAAGTTCATAGAGGGTTCGTATACGGTCTTCAATCTCCTGGGAGGTGATGATCCGCGAGCTGTGCCACAGGCCGGAGTCGCCAAAGGGCATAAACTCTATAAATCTGATTTCCACGTTCCTGGTCTTTGCGAGCTTTGCGAAATCGAGTATTTCATCGTCATTAAACCCCTGAATAATTACCGTATTGATCTTCACGGGGTCCAAACCTGCATGGACCGACATCTTGATGCTTCGGAGCACTTCATCAAAGGCATCCACCCCGGTAATGTAAGCAAATCTCTCCTTTTTCAAGGAATCGAGGCTTATATTGACCCTCTTCAAACCCGCTGCTTTCAAGTCTGCTAACTGTCTGCCAAGATAGACCCCGTTTGTAGTGAGGCCGATGTCCCTGATCCCCTCTATAGCAGCGATCTCTCTTATGAGAAAAGGGATGCCCTTTCTTGCGAGGGGTTCGCCGCCCGTTAGCCTGATCTTGCTGACACCAAGTCCTGCACATATGCGCACAAACCTGATAATCTCTTCATATGTAAGGATTTCATCATGGGGGATAAAAGGGAACTGATCTTCCACACAGTATTTGCATCTAAGGTTGCACCTGTCGGTCACGGAAATCCTGATATAGTCTATTATCCTGTTGAAGCGGTCCGTTAACATTGGCGCGATACCTTGTCATTACCCCTATGGGTATATTTAATCTTCATCTTATCCGAAGCGGCCTGTTATGTAGTCTTCAGTTCTTTTATCTTTAGGAGACGTAAATATCTGAGATGTCTCTCCAAACTCGACAAGTTCCCCCAGGAGCATAAACCCCGTGTAATCGGACACCCTCGCTGCCTGCTGCATGTTGTGGGTTACAATAAGGATTGTATAGTTCTTTTTAAGCTCTACCATGAGCTCTTCCACCCGCAGGGTAGCAATGGGATCAAGGGCAGAGCATGGTTCATCGAGGAGGATGATCTCGGGCTCAACAGTGAGGAGCCTTGCGATGCAGAGCCGTTGTTTTGTCTCTTCCGAAAGGTTTAAGGCAGGGGAAGAAAGCTTGTCCTTCAAATCCTCCCATAGACCTACTGCCCTGAGGCACCGCTCTACCGTCTCCTGTTTATACTTCCTGCTCCCGATATCGTGTACCTTAAGACCATAGATCAGGTTTTCATATACGGAAAAGGGGAAGGGATTCGGTCTCTGGAAGACCATGCCGACCCTCTTCCGGAGCTCAATAATATCCAGCATCTCCATGTCCTGTTCTTTTACAAATATCGTGCCGTCCATTCGCACATCATCAATCAGGTCGTTCATGCGGTTGAAACAGCGCAGCAGCGTAGATTTACCGCACCCCGAAGGACCTATGAGGGATGTAATAGAATTTTCAAAAACCTTGAAATTAACGCTCAGAAGGGCATGCATGGTCCCGTAATAGAGGTTCAGCTTTTCTGTTCTTAAGGCGTATCCGTCCATTAGCCGAATTTCCCCTGGATATAGTCTTCAGTCTGTTTTATGGATGGGTTTGTGAAAACCCTTTCCGTGGGACCATATTCAATCAGATCCCCCATGTAGAAAAATGAGACAAAGTCGGTGATGCGGGCAATCTGTTTTGTATTATTGGAGACAAGAATGATCGTATAGTCTTTTTTGAGTTCATCGAGAGCCTCCTCGATCTTTGCGGTAGATATGGGGTCGAGGCCGGAACATGGTTCATCGAGAAGAATAATCTCGGGCACAAGGGCAAGGGTTCGGGCAAGGCAGAGTCTCTGCTGCTGTCCGCCGGACAACTTGAGGGCCGACGTATTCATCCGGTCCTTTACCTCGTCCCAGAGAAAGGCCTTTTTCAGGCTGTCCCTCACGATCTCCCTGATCTTAATCCTGTCGCTGATTCCCTGGAGCCTGGGACCGTAGGCGACATTTTCAAAGATAGACCGGGGCAAAGGAATGGGCACTGCAAAGACGGTCCCTACCCTTCTGCGCAATTGAACATCATCGATCTCCTCCCCCAGTATATCCTCCCCGTCAATATAGACTTTGCCGGCGATTGCCACATGGTCCTCGAAATCGATCATCCTGTTGATAACCGAAATTAATGTAGATTTCCCGCTCCCTGCGGGCCCCATAAATCCTGTAATTTGATTCTTGAATACATCAGCGCTGATACCCTTCAGAATCTCATTTTTTCCAAAGGCCACTTTCAGTTTTTCTATCTTAATCTTGATGTCCATAGCAGCTCACGAATACCTTGAGGTAACCTTATTCATAATGTAATAGGCAATGACGTTGATGAAAAGTATGCTGAATACAAGCACGAGGGCAGTGGCATAGGCCTTTTCCATGGATATACCCTCCCGTGCGAGGATATAGAAATGGACTGCCATGGTTCTGCCCGAATCCATGAGGGATGTAGGAAGCCTCAGGGAACTCCCCATGGTAAATATGACCGCTGCTGTTTCTCCTACTGCCCTGCCGACACTCAGCATAATCCCGGTAAGTATACCCGGCGCGGCTGCGGGCAGGACGACCTTTGTCACTGTCTCCCACTTTGTAGCGCTCAGGGAGTAGCTTACAATCCGGAGGTTCCTCGGTACGGACTTTATTGCCTCCTCGCTGGTCCTGATGATCGTGGGGAGAATCATGATGGTCATAGTCAGAACGCCTGCGAGCAGGGACCATCCCATCCCCAGCTTGATAACAAAAAAGATGAACCCGAAAAGGCCATAGAGAATGGAGGGGATGCCGGCCAGAGACTCGACGCCGAAGCGGATCATCTTTGTAAAGGCTGATTCCTTAGTATATTCGGTGAGAAATATGGCAGTTCCCACCCCGAGAGGTGTGGCAAAGAGAATGGAGAGGAATGCGAGAAGACCGGTTCCGATGATGGCGGAGAATATACCGCCATGCCTTCCCATGTCTTCCGGTGAGGAGACTATGAACTCCATATTTACGTAGGGAAGACCTTTTACACAGATTATTGCCACAATTACAATCAGGATGCCCACAGTAAAGAATGCCTGGCCGCTCAGTCCCACTTTTGCTGCAGCATCTACGATTCGTGGATTTATCCTCATTTTATTACCTTCCGTTTAATACCGAAATTAGCGATATAATTGAGAATCATGATAATAACGAGGAGTACGACTCCCGTAGAGAATAGTCCAAGGCGATGATCTCCTGTTGCATAGGCAAGCTCAAGAGCAATATTGCCCGTGAGAGTCCTTAAGGGGTCAAGTATGCTCACCGGTATGCGAAGTGCATTCCCTGCAATCATGATCACTGCCATAGTTTCCCCTATGGCCCGGCCCATCCCGAGGATGAAGCTTGCAAGAATACCCGATTTTGCCGAAGGTATGACAACCCTGTAGATGGTCTGCCATTTGGTGGCGCCCATTGCGAAGGAACCCTCTCTGTATGTCCGTGGCACGCTCGTCAGGGCATCGAAGGAGATGCTGATAATTGTGGGTAAAATCATGACACCGAGTATGATCGATGTGGAGAGGAGGGAGAAACCGGATCCGCCCAGATAGTTTCTTACAAGGGGTACAATGTAGATTACCCCGAGAAAGCCGTAGACCACTGAAGGAATTCCGGCGAGCAGTTCGAGGGCAGGCTTGAGAAACATCTTCATTCTTTTCCCCGAATACTCGGACAGGTATATGGCACACGAGAGCCCCATGGGTGCTCCGATAATAAGGGCGCCAAAGGTGACCAGAAATGAAGAGACAATCATGGGAAATATGCCAAACGATCCTTTTGTAGGGGCCCATTTAAACCCGGCAATAATCTTGCTCAAACCGATCTTAAGAAAGAGCGGCAGACCCTCGAATAGGATAAAGGCAAAGATGAGAAAAAGAAAAAGTAAAGATGAGAGCGCGAAGGCCGTTAATACCCACTTGACAAAATTCTCTTTTGTAAAGGATTTCTTAATCATGTATCCCTACCAGTCCTTCTTTCTTCAGGACATTCTGCCCCTCTCTGGAAAGGACAAAGGTGACAAAAGGTTGCGCGTATTTATCAAGGGCACCGTTTGTGAGGTAGAGGAAAGGCCGCACGATTTTGTATTTCTTTGATTTTATGTGTTTCACTGTAGGCATAACCCCGTCTATGGCCAATGCCTTTACCCGCTGATCCACAAGGCCGAGGGATATATACCCTATGGCATAAGGGTCTGTGGCTACTATCTCCTTTACGGAACCGTTTGAGTCTTGTACCATAATGCCGTCATCAATATCCTGACTCTTCATCACGAGGTCTTCAAAGGAGCCCCGTGTCCCTGAGCCTTCTTCCCGGGTAATGGCATCGATCTTCCTGTCAACCCAGCCTAACTGGCTCCAGTTGGTAATCTTCCCGTGAAAAATATCGGATATCTCCTTAAGGGACAGTCCGTTAATGGGGTTTTTGGGATGGACTACTACCGATATACCATCGTAGCAGATTATGATCTCGTTGAGCACCATTTCAGCATCCTTTAGCTGCCGGGAAGACATGCCTATGTTTACAGTCCTGTTGAGACATGCTTGAATGCCTGCGGTCGAACCGCCGCCCTGGACATCTACCACAGTAGATGGATGATCGATCATAAAGTGCTCAGCAAGCTTTTCCGTAAAGGGCATGACGGATGTTGAGCCTGCTATGGTAATTGTATGTTTTTTCCCCCGACGACCTTCTTTGCCTGGTCCGTTGGTACAGGAAAGGAACATAATTACAGCAAGGGAAAGAATGCCTATAATTCTTGCCATGTGATTATTCTTCAGCGTTGCTCTTCATGTGCCGTACGATTTTTCCTTCAACCATAAATACTACCAACTCAGCGATATTTACTGCATGGTCTGCCATCCTCTCGAGATATTTGGAGATAAAGAGAAGCCGGGTAGCCCGGGAAATAGTCTTCAAATCCTGCATCATATAGGTGAGCAGCTCACGGAATATCTGTCCGAGGATCTGGTCAACCTTTTCATCGTCTTTTACTACTTTTCGTGCTAATTGGACATCCTCTCTTACAAAGGCATCAAGGCTCTCCTTGAGCATGAGCTGAACTGTTGCAGCCATAGTAGGGAGGTCTATATAAGGCTTGAGTTGTGGTTCCTCGTTAAGTTCCAATACTCTTTCGCAGATATTGACCGCCATATCGCCGATTCTTTCGAGGTCATAATTAATCTTTATTGCCGTAGTGATAAACCGGAGGTCCCTTGCAGCAGGCTGACGGAGGGCGAGCAGCTTCAGGCAAAACTCGTCTATCTCTACTTCTTTGGCGTTAATAAGGTCATCGTCATCAATGACCTTCATGGCAAGATCTGAATATCTCTCAAGGAGTGCCTTGATCGCATCCCGTATAGCCCTTTCCACGAGGCCGCCTTCATAGAGAAGCTTCTCTTTAAGCTCCTTTAACTCCAGATCAAAGGTTTTGTAGATATGTCCTTCCATGGGGCCTCCTCATTAGATTCGCACAATTATAGTGTTTTTTTAACCTATTTACAAGACAATAGAGCTTGCCGGTTACAACCCTTCATGTGCTGAATCTGGTTACAGAATACCTTGATATTCCAAACCATTGGTCAGGTAACATGTCTCTTTGTTCTACTCATTCGTTTTGCAGCGGTATTTATCGATGTAAGTATGATTACCTATGTAAGGACACCCGGCATCTTCTGTTGCGATTGCTGTATTACCTTGACCCGTCCCACCTCTCCGCTTTCCAGACGTACCTTTATCCCATGGGTGTGAATAGGGGATTTTGTTAAAATATCCTTTACGATTCCCTCCGTGAGCGTCCCTGTACGCTGATCTTTCTTGAGAACAATAGAAACCTTTATCCCTGGTTTTATATTCGACCGTTTTGTTCCATCCATTTTCTGTGAAAACCTTTAGTTTAATATATGGTAGTGGGCCTCAATTTTCCGTTTACATATAGGGCACATAGGCTCTATAAGGGTATATTTTTTTCCGAAGACATCCACCTCTCTGAAAAAAACACCCGGCGCATCGGGAAGTTCCTTCACGCTGAATATCTTGCCGCACTCACAGGTAGGGCATTCCTGTCGTATCAGTGATCCCTTGAATACGCTATCCACATATGTAGTAACAAGATTTTTTTCTTCTTTTGTCATATAAAAACTTAATACTTTTTTATGGATTGTGCAAGCCCCTGACTGTATATCAAATACCCCTTGTTTCACGACCACTATTTTGTTAATATTTACCACCATATATTGAGTAATCTTTGGAGGATTCTTCATGAATTTATTGTCAGCCATAGGAAACACTCCCCTTGTAGAGTTAATAAACATTAATCCCAATCCTGGCGTGAAGATTATGTGTAAGCTTGAGGGGTGCAACCCCGGAGGATCGATAAAAGACCGTCCGGCCCTTTACATGATCACAAAGGCTGAGGAGCGTGGCGAACTTACAAAGGACAAAATCATTCTCGAACCTACCTCAGGAAATACAGGGATTGCAATCGCCATGATAGGTGCGGCGAAGGGGTACAAGGTCGATCTCTGCATGCCGGAGTGTGTAAGCACTGAGAGAAGGCTGATCCTTGAAGGTATGGGGTCCCAGGTCTTTCTTACCCCCGCAAAGGAGAATATTGACGGGGCTATAAGAATGGCCCTCAGTCTTCTCGAAGCGGAACCGGATAAATATTTTATGCCAAACCAGTACGAAAATCCCGACAATATCCTTGCTCACTTCGAGACCACCGGACCGGAGATATTCCGCCAGACAAATGGCGAGGTGGATATGTTTATTGCAGGGATGGGTACAACCGGAACACTTATGGGTACAGGAAAGTATCTGAAAACAGTAAAGCCTGCGGTAAAAATAGTGGGTGTTGAGCCTGTTATGGGCCATACCATCCAGGGCCTGAAGAATATGACTGAATCGATGGTTCCCCGTATATACAGGCCTGAGGATCTGGATGAGAAGGTGATGATCGGAGATGGAGAGGCCTTCGAAGTAACGAGGCTCCTTGCACAGAGAGAAGGTTTATTTGTGGGGACATCGGCAGGGGCTGCAGTAGCAGTAGCCTTGCAGATGGCGCAGAAGATAGATCAAGGAACAATTGTAGTGATCCTACCTGACAGGGGCGACCGGTACCTGAGCACCATGCAGTTCAGGTCTATATGTGCAAAATGTCCTCCCTGATAATTTCCGTATGCGATGATATTTATTGGTTCTTTTAGGCTGCTCACATCAGGCAGAAAACATGGGGGGCAATGAATGGCGAGGGTTGACAGGGAACATCTCCACGATATGTGGGAACTGATGCCGACTGAGGTGCAGGAGGCATTAAAAAAAGCAATAGAAATAGTCACTGCAAAAACAAAACACGAAAAAAGCAGTATAATCAGGCGCTGTCCCAGGTGCGGCGCAAGGAATACAACTGACTGCCGGGGAGTGGAGGGGATTGCTGATTCCACCATAGGTCTCTGTATCACCTGCGGTTACCTCTGGTGTCTTGAATGTGATGTCCATCTGATTGCGAGCATTGTATGCGGCCACTGGAAAATCTGTGCAGGCTGTGGTGAAAGAAAGGATGAGCTGGGGTACTGCGGTAAGGTGCCGTGGGAATGCAGGCATATCAAGCTTTGGCTTGAAAAGAACAACCCCATTGCCTGATCCCTCAAATCCACTGGCCGGATATGAAGGTCAAGCTAATATCATTATATGGATATCTGCACCATAAGGGTTAGAGCATGTTCTTTACTCTGAGCTGTAACTCAATAAAGGTGGATCTTGGTATTTTTAACGAGTTGTCATCCCTCACCTTATTAGGCATCGCCTTCTTAACGGCTTTTACCACAGCGTCAGAAACGGTAAGGTCGTTGCTCATAAAATAGCTGAAGGCCCAGCTTGTAATTTCGTATTTTTCTTTTTCCGATAATCCGGAAAATAATTTCTCCAGTATCATAGCGCTCCGTGGCCATTCTATCAGATGTATGCTCTTCATACAAGCCCCGCGGCACCTATTGCCAATTTCATGGGCTTGCTGCTGTGATTACCCCTGCTCGCCGCCCTGTGCATCCAGACCGGGCAGTTCTCGATAATAGGCATCTGAAACAATATCCTGCGGACTTTCCATGCGGTCCAGATATACGATACCATCCAGGTGGTCAATCTCATGCTGGCAGATCCTTGCGGAAAAATCAGTAAATATCCGCTCATCCTGAGAACCATCTCTTTTTGTGTACCTCAGGGCAATAGACCGGTATCTCGGAACAAGTCCCCTGATGCCGGGTATGCTGAGGCAACCCTCCCAGCCTTTCACCATCTCCTGGGAATGGGCGATTATTTCAGGGTTAATTATTACCTCGGGCTCCATCTCGGGTGCATCGGAGTATCGGGGATCCGGGTGGGAGGCAATTATGAACAAACGGAGAGATACATTTACCTGAGGGGCGGCGATCCCGACCCCCTTTTCCTCCATGAGAGTTCTGGAAAGATCATCTATGAAACGCTGAATCTTGGGGGACTCAACAGCGGCTACAGGTGAAGCCTTTTTTCGGAGTACAGGGTATCCTATTTGTACGATTTCCATAAAACCTGGCATGTATTCTCCTTGAAGATATTTTGGGATACTTTGTCTTTGGGCTCTTTATAGACATCTATGGAAACAGGGCGCGGTAACCCATCGATTGAGGAGGTGCCCTTCCCCTGCTGAGACTTATAAAAAGGTTTCATTGAACCTCGATTCTCTCTCAACCTCTCTGATTTTCCTTGACAGCACATGCTCCAATGCCTTGCTTACCTGTTGGAATTCAGCTGATGCAAACCCCAGTTCACCTCTAAGACATGCATTATCTCCTTCCCATATCCTGAGTATCCTTGCCTCGATGACGTAGGTTTTGCCATCAATGTCAAAGTGTATTTCTATGATAGCGTCAACTTCGGGTACAAGATTTCTGTGAAAACTAAACCGTACCCCGCCAAGGGAAATGTCGAGGATATTCACCTTTTTATCATAAATATACATATGGAGGCGGCTTCTACTTGTCGGCTCTACCCGATAGAACATTCGTATACTGTAAAGGGCAGGCTCGGCGGTCCTGGTTACGGCAAAAGCCTGCACGCTCTGAGAGGAAATAAGCTTATAATCATCAAAGAATTCTTTGATGTAGGCAGGAAAGCCATAACGGGTAAGTATATCTTCTTCTCTCACAAGGTAGGTGACAACAACATCCCCGTTGTGCATCGATTTCAAGACAGGCGGATCTGTCTGTGCGAGGATTACGGTAGGACCGTTGACCTCGTAGACCAGTGAATTTTTGACATGAATCAACTCTTTTGCCAGATCTATTTCAGTAACAACCTTTGCGTTTTGTCCGGGTTTAATATTCATTGTATAAATCATCGGATTGTATGGGCAATAAATTAAGATATTTTTGTTAAAAAATCCAACAAACTGTTACCAAGGCTTTTGTCGCCCCCCTTCTACCGGCTGTATAAGTTCAAGTTCTGTGTTCAACATTCACTGTTGGAGGTTTTTCATAGCAGGCTTCGGGGTATTGGCCCTCGGGACAATAAATCAAGTCAAATCCGTTATTACGATTAATTTATTACAAATATTTCCGATATAGTAGATATTATGCTTTATAATTATTATTAGATTACTTTGATCTTTATGCTATTTAAACCATGAGCCGGTTCCGGAATGTGAGCCGGTCGTAAAGAAATGGAAGATGGGGAGGAACAGATGAAAAGTGAGCAGTCAAAGTGGACTGAGAAAGAGGGCTGGGGGGAAGGCATCAGGCAAGGACTCAAGGATACGGCACAGCTTGTCCTAATTTTTGGAGACACCACTGTCCTGAAAGACGAAAAACGATATCAGGAAATCATGGAGAGCTATCCCGGGGCCCACCTCATGGGATGTTCCACCGCAGGGGAGATAATGGGAACACAGGTCTTCACCGGTTCGCTGGTTGCCACTGCCCTGTTTTTTGAGTTCACCTCTATAGAACTGGCTTCCAGAAAGATCGAAAACATTGAGGAGAGTTTTCAGGTAGGATCGTACCTTGCCCGTTCCCTTCCAAAAGATGATCTGAACCATGTATTCGTACTCTCTGACGGCTTGAAGGTAAACGGGAGCGCTCTTGTAAAAGGACTTACCAGCGAACTCCCCCCGAATGTCAGTATTACCGGCGGTCTTTCAGGGGATGGGGACCGGTTTGGGGAGACTCTTGTCATTTGCGATGAACCGCCCCGGAATGATCTTGTTACTCTCCTCGGGTTTTATGGGGACCGGCTGAAAGTAGGCTACGGATCAATGGGTGGGTGGGACCCTTTCGGCCCTGAAAGACTCATTACCCGGTCTTCAGGGAACGTGCTCTATGAACTGGACGGCAAATCTGCCCTTGGGCTTTATAAAAATTATCTTGGTGACCATGCAAGGGGGTTACCGGCAACAGCGCTGCTTTTCCCCTTGAGTATCAGGTTTGAACAGGGGGAAACAAGGCTTGTCCGCACCATATTATCTATCAATGAAGAAGATGAGAGTATGATCTTTGCCGGCGATGTTCCGGAAGGCGCCTATGCCCAATTCATGAAAGCCAATTTCAATCGTCTCATTGACGGCGCGGTAGAGGCATCAAAAATCAGCTACGAAGGCATTGACAAAATCTCCCCTGACCTTGCAATACTGATAAGCTGCGTAGGGAGAAAAATGGTGCTGAAACAGCGAATAGAGGAAGAAGTGGAGGGTGTACAGGATATATTGGGTGAAGGGACTGCCATGACAGGTTTCTATTCCTACGGGGAAATATCTCCTTCGTCAAAAGGGGCCGCCTGTGAGCTCCACAATCAGACTATGACGGTTACCACATTTCTTGAAAGGTAGACCCATGGAAAAGAGACATAGCCTTCTCCGTCGTCAGTTAAAGAAATATTTTGGTGGGGTTGAGACACTCCCCAATGATATCCTTGACTTTGTGAATGCAATCGATGATGCCTATTACGAATTTGATACTGACCGGGAAATGCTGGAGCGCGTCCTTGATCTGAGCTCCCAGGAGCTTCTCCACGCGAATGCAGAGATGAGAGCCGTCTTCCTTGCCCTCCCTGATATGCTTTTCACAGTCAATAAAGACGGGGTAATTCTCAGCTTCAAAGTAGCAAGAACCGATGACCTTTTCCTCTCTCCGGGAGAAAACATTATAGGGAAACGGATTCAGGACATTCCCTCAAGGGATGCGGGGAACAAATTCAGAGATACCCTCAATCAGGTGAGAGAGACAAACTCGGTGGTAAGCGTTGAATATTCACTGCCCATCCAGGGGAGGGAATGTTTCTATGAAGCGAGAATGGTGCCTTTCATAGAGGAGCAGACCATTATTATTGTGAGAAATATTACGGAACGCAGGCTTGGAGAAGAAAGACTGAAGGAAGGGGAACGCTTTATGTCAAGCGTATTTTCAAGCATTCAGGACGGTTTGAGCGTTCTTGACGAGGAATTTAATATTGTCCGCGTAAACCCCGTGATGGAAAAATGGTTTGCCTATGCAATGCCCCTTGTGGGCAAAAAATGTTATAAGGCATACAACAGAAGAGATGAGTTCTGCGAAGTCTGCCCAACCCGAAAAGCCTTAAAAACGGGTAAATCTGCCCATGAAACGTTTCCAAGAAAAGGAAAAGACGGGACCATTAAAGGATGGTATGAACTATACACCTATCCCCTGGTTGATGTGGAAACAGGCCGCATGAAAGGGGCCATTGAGTATGTCCGCGATATTACGGAAAAGAGACAACTGGAAAATCGTCTCCTCAATGCCCAGAAGATGGAGGCCATCGGGACCCTTGCCGGCGGCATTGCCCATGATTTTAATAATCTTCTCATGGGCATACAGGGCTATTCCTCCCTTATGCTCCTTGGAACGGATCACATTGATCCCAATTACGAAAAACTCAAGAATATTGAAAACCTTGTCCAGAGCGGGGCAGATCTGACAAAACAGCTTCTCGGTTTTGCAAGGGGAGGCGCCTACCGGTTAAAGGCAACGGATCTCAATGATCTGATCAAGAAGACATCATCAATATTCGGCAGAACAAAAAAAGAGATTTCCATCCATACAAAAACCCAGGAAAATATCTTGATAGTAGAAGCGGACCAGGGGCAGATTGAGCAGGTACTTTTGAATCTTTACGTGAACGCCTGGCAGGCGATGCCCGGCGGGGGAAATCTCTTTCTGGAAACAGAAAACGTGACCCTTGATATGGAATTTGTCAAACCCTATGATGTGCGGCCGGGAAAATATGTGAAGGTATCGGTTGCCGACACAGGGGTAGGTATGGATGAAAAGACCATTCAAAGAATATTTGAACCATTTTTTACTACCAAAGAAATGGGGCGCGGTGTAGGTCTTGGCCTTGCTTCAGCCTATGGTATTATAAAAAACCATAAAGGCATTATCCAGGCACAGAGCAGAAGGGGATTTGGCGCGACCTTTACCATTTACCTTCCTGTCTCAGCAAGGATTCCTGTTGAGGAAAAAACCATACCAGGGGAAATCCAGAAGGGTAAGGAGACAATTCTCCTTGTGGATGATGAAAAGGCAATAATCGATGTAACGAGGCAGATCCTTGAGCGCCTTGGTTATAAGGTGTTTATCGCCCGCAGCGGCAGAGAGGCGATTGAGGTCTTCAAGAAAGAGAGGGGCTCGATAGATCTTGTTATTCTCGATATGGTCATGCCCGGCATAGGGGGGGCTGAAACCTTTTATGGCCTTAAATCTGTTGACCCAGGGGTAAGAGTTATTCTCTCAAGCGGCTACAGCATTAACGATGAAGCCCTGGAGATAATGAAGGAGGGGTGCAGGGCCTTCATCCAGAAGCCTTTTAAAATTGACCAGTTATCCGGGAAGCTGCGGGAGGTCTTGAACGGATAGCAGATTTTAGTCTTCTGGGCGACGAAGTATTACGATGGAATGGGCCTTTACCATGTAATCAAGGACCTTGATGCCGGTCTCTTCCCCTGGTTCTGCAAAATCATAAGGGCTCGCCAGACTGGTGTCTGCAACCCTCAGCCATTCCCTGGCTGCGCCTTCCTGAACGATAAACCGAAGGTCTTCTTTATAGGCATTTATCATTATGTAGATATCGTCATCAGATTCCGAGGCGCCGTGGAGATAAAAGGCAAGACTATGGGAATCATAGCCTATGTCGGCTTTATCCTCCAGACCGTGCCACCTCACATCTTCTCTCCAGAAACGGCTTCTCCCAAGGGATGGATGGGCCTTCCGAAAAGCAATCATCAGCTTGAAAAAGCGGAATATATCCTTATTTGCATGGAGGAGGTCCCAGTTGAGCCAGGTGATCTCATTGTCCTGATTGTAGGGATTATTGTTCCCCTTCTGGGTGTTCATAAACTCGTCTCCTGCCCTTATCATAGGTGTGCCGTTTGATAAGAAGATAAGGGCACAGAAATTCCTGATCTGCTGTTTCCGTAGATCCATTACCTCAGGGGATACTCCTTCATCCCCTTCCCAACCACAGTTCCAGCTCAGATTAAAGTCGGTCCCGTCCGTATTGTGGTGTCCATTACCCTCGTTATGCTTTTTGTTGTATGCAACGAGGTCATAGAGACAAAATCCATCATGGGCGGTAATGAAATTGACACTCTGGTAGGGGTGGTACATATTGTCAATTTCATCAGGAAAAAGGTCGTTACTTCCATAAAGGCGCGTCATGAGGGCAGCCGTTTTCCCCTTGTCGCCCCTTATAAAAGAGCGGAGATCATCGCGGAACTGGCCATTCCACTGGAGCCAGAATAAACCGGGAAAACTCTTGCCAAGCTGGTAGGTGGAAAGGTCCCATGCCTCAGCAATCAAGTCTACGTCAATCAGGTCAGGATGGATCCTTATTTCAGTAATAATGGGAGGGTCTTCAAGGTTGATTCCACCTGCGCTGTCCCGGGTAAAGATCGATGCAAGGTCAAAGCGAAACCCGTCTATATGCATCTCCCGGGCCCAGAAGCTGAGGCTGTCGGTAATCCCCATTCGCACATAGGGGTGGGAAGAATTGAATACATTTCCTGTTCCCGTATCATTCCGGTAGAGCTGTTTGTCCTCCTTGAGGAGATAATACTCGGCATTGTCAATACCCCGAAAAGAATAGGTGGGCCCGTCTTCGTCACCCTCTGTAGTATGGTTGTAGACAACATCGAGGATGACATCAATATCTGCTTCATGAAAGGCCTTCACCATGGTTTTGAACTCATCGATCTGCCCGCTATGATCCCCCTGAGTACTCCCATACCCGTTATGGGGAGAGAAGAAGTTGAGGGGCATGTATCCCCAGCAGCTCCCTTCCTGGGGATCATTCTGAAAAACAGGCTGGAGTTCCACAGTGGTAATGCCAAGTTCTTTGAGATAGGGTATCTTTTCTATGAGGCCCGCATAGGTGCCACGTTTATCAGGGTTTATCCCGGAGTTGGGACTCATGGTAAAACCCCTCACATGGAGTTCATAAATAACTCTGTCCGAAGTATGGTAGGGTCTTTTGTCCTCTCCCCAGTCAAAGGGCTGTCTGTGGGGATCAATAAGCCCGAGAGGGGCCTTGCCGGCATTCGAGCCAGGTGTGCGTGCTGCCTCCCTGCTGAAACCGGGAGGAAAACAGACCGCCTTTGCATAAGGGTCAATAAGAATTTTCTCAGGATCAAAGCGATGGCCCCTGACAGGATCAAAGGGGCCTTCAACCTTATAGGCATAATATATGGCGCCCCCCATAGCAGAAAGAGGTATCCGGCAATGCCATATCCGGCCTGACCTGTTTTTTTGACAGTCAAACCAATATTGAACCAGAGGGTGAACTACATCATGCTCGCCGTAGAGGAGCAATGTTACTGCAGTAGAGTGTTGTGAATAGAGGACAAAATTATATGCCCCTTCATCCTCAATCCAGGTAACGCCCTGAGGGGATGACCGCCCTTCTGTAGCAAACCAGTCTTTTTTCATCTAATCCATGTATTTGTGATATTCCTTATAAGCCTTTAAGTATACGTTCTCAAGCTTCAAAGACCATTTTCTGGACCTGAAGTCCTTTAATCTCCTTCAGTCTGCCTTCCACATCGGCATAGGCCTTGTCACTCCCAAACAACTCCAGGAGAATCAATCCCGCCGGGGCGCATAGATTTTCATCCACTTCATGGAGACCAAGCCTTGTTTTGATATAGCACCCGCATTCAGTCAGCACCTTTTGAACCTGCGGCGCGTTCTCCACGCGGTTTGTTACCAGTATACCAATTACGCATCTTTTTGCCATTCCAGCCTCCTTTCTGAATAAATTTAGTTCTCATCAAAAGCGGTTCATAAAGATATTTTGATGAGGAGATTATACCACACCCTTTTCTCCTCTGTCAGGGCTTTTGTTCTATAGAAAAGGTTTGAAATAATGATTTAAGGGGTAATGACGATAAAACTCTATCAAGACTTCACCATCACCTGTATTCTTCTCAGGATTCCAGGTGATGGGGGTGAGCAGGACAGGCTGAGAAGGCCCGCCCTTTCCTTGCGCTATTTTTTGTTTGCCCGCTCAATGGAGATCTTGTTCCCCTTGATCTGGTTGTTATTCATGATATTGACTACATCATCTGCAAATTTGTCGGGTACATCAACAAAGGTATATTTGTCGAATATATCTATTTTACCGATACGTTTTCCGGGTATTCCCGTTTCTCCCGCAATTGCGCCCAGTACGTCCTTTACATCTATTCTTTGACTCCGCCCGATGTTGATGAAAAGTCGTGCCATCTCCTCACGGGTCGGGGCGTCGTGGAAGCTGTCATCATAACGGTCATCCATTCCCGTTCCTGTTCCCGGCACCGCGTTGTCAGCCCCCATATTCAGTTTCAGCAGGGCTGCCGCAATGTCAACGGATGCATAGTCTTCATTGATAAGGCGCTCGATCAGGTTGGTGTAATGGTCAAGACCTCCCTTTTCGATCTGCTCTTTTACTTTGTCTAAAAAAGCGCCCAGTCTGATTTCCTCTACATCGTTGACGGAAGGCAATTTCTGACGGGCAATCTTTATATTTGCGTATGTCTGTATTTCCCTGAGCTTATAAACATCTTTTCCCACTGCAAAGGTAAAGGCGCGGCCGGATTTTCCCATGCGGGCCGTTCTTCCGATCCTGTGAACATAATATTCCTCATTTTGAGGAAGATCATAATTAAAGACCGCCTCGATACCGTCAACGTCGATGCCCCGGGCAGCCACATCGGTAGCCACAAGGATTTCAAAGGCATTGCTTCTGAATTTGCCCATTACCCGGTCTCTCTGTGCCTGGGTCATATCCCCGTGAAGCCCGTCGGCAAGATAACCCCGGACCTGCAGATTTGCCACCACCTCGTCGACCTTCCTTTTGGTATTGCAGAAGACGAGGGAGAGCTTCAGATCATGCATGTCAATGAGACGTGAAAGGGCCTCAAGCTTCATGCTTTCCCTTACCTCAAAATAAACCTGTTCTACATTGGGGACAGTCAACTGTTTGTGAACCACCTTCGCCATCTGGGGGTTTCTCTGATATTTCTTGGTCAATTCAAGGATTAGTCGGGGCATTGTGGCAGAGAAGAGAAGGGTCTGTCTCTCTTTCGGGGTTTCTTTAAGGATTGTCTCGATGTCCTCAATGAACCCCATATCGAGCATCTCGTCGGCCTCGTCAAGGACTACGATCTTCACGTTATCCAGTTTAAGATTGCCCCGCTGTATGTGGTCTATGGTCCGTCCCGGGGTACCGATGATAATCTGTACGCCTTTCTTGAGGGCAAAGATCTGTCTGTCTATCGGCTGCCCTCCATATATTGGCAGAACGCTCACATCCTTCTTGTATTTTGAAAGTTTCTTCAGTTCTTCGGCGACCTGTATGGCCAATTCCCTGGTAGGACAGAGTATAATCGCCTGAGGTTTCTTGTTCTTCGGCTGGATCATCTCAAGGATGGGGATGCCGAAGGCGACCGTTTTGCCGGTGCCTGTCTGTGCCTGTCCTATGACGTCCTTTCCCTCCAATATGAGAGGGATGGCCTCGGATTGGATGGGGGTGGCCTCTTCAAAGCCCATGCTTTCAATCGCTTTACGCATCTCTTTTGACAAGTTTAAATCTTCAAATTTTAATGGCTCCATGGTTCTGTAATCTTTTCTCCTTCTTTTTATATGTTTATTTTAACAGTATCCAGAATCTGTTTCTTGTCTCCGGTCGGAGGATCAGCTGAAAACGCAAGACTTATAGTAACATTTATAGGAAAGAAAAGCAAAAGTATAATTTCTAAGGGTATTTAGCCCATTTTTATTTAACCTGTTTAAGTTTTATTGAAAAAGAGCGATATAAAAAAGGTAGTGATTGTTGTGTTGCAACCCGATGAAAAGCAGTATTAACAAAGCGAACGAGGGGCTGGGGGAATAATACACGTAAGGAGGCACTTAAGATGCACGCAGAATACATTAATCCCTTTGTTATAGCCACTAAAACGGTATTTAAAACCATGCTCGGCATTGATCTTAAAATGAATAAGCCCCTTATCAGAAATACCCGGATTTCAAGCGGTGATGTAACAGGCATCATGGGGCTTGCCGGGGACACAAAAGGAACGATCTGCCTAAGCTTCACAAAAGAGGGTGCTTTGTTTATTTACAAGACCCTTATGGGTGAGGATCACGATACTATAGACCCGGAGGTTGTTGATGCGATCGGAGAACTTACGAATATTACCTCAGGGCAGGCACGCAAAGAGCTTGAAAAGAACAATGTCAACCTGAAGGCAACGATCCCTACAGTTGTTGTAGGCAAAAACGTGGAACTGCATTTTATATGTGCATTGCCCATAGTATCATTACCATTGCATTTCCAGGTAAATAACGATCGCGAAGAAATAGTGCATGTAGACTTCTCCTTTGAATAGAGCAATCGATGATACGCCTTAAACTGCCAAAAAATCTTGAAGAACGCCTCAATAATCTTGTAAAAATCACCGGCAAGCCCGAGAGTTTCTTTATGGAGGAAGCACTAAAAGAATATCTCCAGGAAAAGGAGGGTACATTTATCGCCTTTGCAAAACTCGAACAATCTATGATAACTGCTTCAACGGAAGGGAAAAGCCATGAGCTTCAGGGCCGGCAAATAAATTCCGATGCCTCAACGGACAATCTATCAAGGAAGCACACCATTGCAGTATCACGGAAGAGCCAGTTGAGAATCCTCCTGGCCGAGGATAGCCCGATCAACCGGATGATCACCCTTGTGATGCTTAAGAAACTTGGTTACCAGGCCGACGCGGTAAAGAATGGCGCTGAAGCGATCAATGTCCTCGAAAATATGCAGTATGATCTGGTGTTGATGGACTGCCAGATGCCCAAGATGGACGGCTATGAGGCTACCAGGCTGATCCGGAACATAGATTCAAAGGTGCTCAATCACGCCATCCCGATTATCGCCATAACTGCCCATACCACAGAAGAGGACCGGGGGAGATGCATGGATGCAGGCATGAACGAACATATTGCCAAGCCGTTGCAACCGAAGGACATAGAAGATATTTTAGCCCGGATATTGGATAGTCAGGCCGAAAAGAAATCATAGCCCCTACTTTTTGCATATCGTCTTCATCAGTGTATCAAATTCCTTTTCCAGTTGCAGGATTAGTGATTGAGCGCGATCTATATTATTTTCCTTCCCGGCTTTTTCCATATCAAGGGCAATGCCCCTTATAACCTTTGCCTCGATATTTGCTGAGGCGCCCTTCAGCGTATGGGCCTGGCGTTCCAGTTTTTGAGCATCCTTCCCCATTATTGCCATCTTGAGCTGCTCCATCTGAACTGGAAAATCTTCGACAAAAACCGCAATAAGATCATTGCAAAACTCTTCATCTTCATCAAGGCGCTCAAGGAGCGCTGATTTATCAAAAATCATATTTTCAGTTGGTTTTTCCTCAGGTATATTTTTCTGTTCCCCTTGCAATACAGCCCCTGCTTGCCTCTCTATAGCCTCGGCAAGCTCTTTGGGCTGGATAGGTTTAGATATGTAGTCATCCATCCCTGCTGCCAGACAGCGCTCCCGGTCCCCCTTCAATGCGTGGGCCGTCATGGCGATAATCGGTATATGAGTCCCTTTCTCCTTTTCATTCTCCCTGATCGCTGCTGTTGCGTCGAATCCGTCCATTTCAGGCATCTGGACATCCATGAGAACAAGACTGTAAGGAATCATACCAACGGATTTGACCGCTTCTTTTCCATTGGCTGCCACATCCGCCTTATATCCAAGTTTTTCCAGCATCCGAAGGGCAACCTTCTGGTTCGTTACATTGTCTTCGGCAACGAGAATCCGGATTTTGTGTTTTGTATCTTCACGGATAAGGTGTTTCGTAATCAAGGGCAGCGCATCATTTTTTGCTGTTTCCTTGGAATCGCACAGAACCGTTGCAAGACAGCTAAAAAGCTGCGATGGTTTTATGGGTTTGGTAAGATAGGCTGCGAAGCCAATTTCCTTTGAGCGCGCCGCATCACCCCGCCTGCCTGCTGATGTGAGCATCACCAGAACCGTATTTTTCAGTTTGGAATCACCCTTGATGATCCGTCCCAGTGTTTCCCCATCCATGCCGGGCATAAGCATATCAATAACAGCAAGATCGAAGGGGTCCTTTTCAGCGACCGCCTGCCATAAACCATGCAGGGCCTCAGTGCCGCCCGAGGCAACGCTGTAGCGGCAATTGGCGGACTGTAAATATGCGCTCAAAACACGCTGGTTGGTATAATTATCATCAACTATAAGGATGTGGCTGCCCTGAATACCTTCCCGGGATTTCAATTCAAGTTCATGACTCCTCGGCTGTTTTTCCAGGGACACGGCAAACCAGAACTTTGACCCTATACCCGTCTGGCTTTCAACGCCAATCTGACCGCCCATCAATTCAACAAGGTATTTTGAAATGGCAAGCCCCAGTCCTGTTCCGCCGTATTTTCTTGTCGTAGAAGCATCTACCTGTGAAAAAGATTTAAAGAGGCGATCCATGCGATCAGGAGGAATACCGATACCTGTATCTACCACTGAAAAGTGAATCTTCGCATGGGTGTCGGTCTCCTCTTCAAGGGTTGCGTAGACAACAATTTCACCCTTATCTGTAAATTTAACTGCATTGTTAAAAAGGTTCATCAATATCTGGCGCAGTCTTCCAGGATCGCCCCGCACATAGGACGGGACCTCGGGATGCACCATAACAACACACTCAAGGCCTTTATCATAAGCCCTCATGGAGAGCATGTCTACCACTTCCTCAACAGATGTCCTGAGATCAAAATCAATGATTTCAAGATCAAGTTTCCCTGCCTCAACCTTCGAGAAATCAAGGATATCGTTAACTACTGCGAGGAGTGTGTGTGCTGAATTGCATACAGTTTCCGCATAATCTTTTTGTTCGTCATCCAGACCAGTATCGAGAAGCAGGCCCGCCATGCCGATTACGCCGTTTAAAGGCGTGCGGATCTCATGGCTCATATTGGCCAGAAATTCACTTTTTGTGCGGCTTGCCGCCTCTGCCTGTTCTTTTGCTCTTTTTAAATCTTCATGAATCTTTACCCTATCGGTGATGTCTATCAGGGTGCCGATTACTGCCGGGTTGCCCTTATAAATGGTCCGTGCGCTGAAGATCTCCACATAAATAACCCCTTTGTCCTTTGTGAGCGCCCTGAACCGGAAGTTCAGTGATTTTGCCCCTTCCCTTATCTTTTTGTTCACATTCTCTTCAAAGAGGGGCCAGTCTTCCGGTAATGTAAGGTCTTTTGGGGTGACATTGTTGGTTATCTCTTCCACCCTGAAACCGTAGATTTCGGCAAACTGGAAGTTTACATACCTGAATGCATTGTCCTGTACAAGATAAATGCCGACCAATGATTTTTCTGCCAGATCGCGGAACATATTTTCCGATTCTTTAAGCTCTTCTTCGCGTTGTTTCAGTTCTGTGACATCCTCACAGGTTGTTATATAATCACCAGTTCCAAGCAGAACCGTTACAAAACTGACTATCTTCTCTGCTCCGTTCTTGCAGGTGACGGTATAGACCTGTTTCGCAAATGTGCCCTTTTGTATGGCCTTCATGTCATTGAACCAGCCATTCGTTATCATGTGCCTGTATTCCGGATCGGGGTATGCCTTTTTAAACCATGTCTTTCCGTCAGGAATATCAGTGAGAGCATACCCGAATATTTCTTTAAATCTTGGATTAATGTAAGTAATAGTATTGTCTTTGGAAATCATTATCATTCCAAAGGGGGCATATTCTGATAAAAACTGGAATTTATTCTGTTCGTTATTCAATGCAATTTCTGCATTTTTCCGCTCCGTAATGTCCTCGTACATGCCCTCGTAGTAAAGCACTTTTCCCCTGTCATCACAAATGGTCCTGGTGTTTACAGAAACCCAGAACCTGCTTTTATCTTTCCTGTAACGCTCTACCTCAAATCCCCCAACAAACCCATGGCGTTCAAGAAGTTTCCTAAACTCCAAGCGTTCATCAGGGTTCACATATGTTTGCTGTCCCGTATCAACAATGGCATTGATCATCTCATCGGGTGATGAATAACCAAAAATCTTTGCCATTGCCGGATTAACACTCAGATAACGGCCTTCCGGAGTGCTCTGAAAAATTCCAAGGGTAGCATTTTTATAGATGTTTCTGTATTTCTCTTCAGCCTTCTTTAGTGCGTCTTCAGCATTTTTACGTTCAGTTACATCCTCACAGGTCATCATGTAATCGCCTGTTCCGAGCAGTACAGGTACAAAATTAACTATCTTTTCTGTTCCGTCCTTGCAGGTGACGGTAAAGGTATAAGGATCCTTCTCACCGGGCCTGAAATGCTCTGTCTGGCTAATCCAGGTATCGATTACTGTGCGCCTGTATTCCTGATCAGGGTATGCCTTCTTAAACCATGTTCTGCCGTCAGGGATATCAGTTTGATCATACCCGAAAAGCTCGGTAAACTTTGGATTGATATATTTGAACGTGCCCTTGCTATCTATCAAGGTCATACCAAAAGGCGCTTGCTCTGATAGTGTTTTGAATCTCTCTCTCTGTCGAGAGGGCTTCCTGGGCAGCCTTCTTCTCGCTAATATCCTCTGCCACGCCCTGGTAGTAAAGCACCTCGCCCTTCTCATCCCTTACGGTGCGGGCAGACAGGGAAAGCCATGTTTTTGTGCCATCTTTTTTATAAAACTCCGCTTCTAAGTTTTCTATATGACCATGCTCTTCAAGTATCTTCTTGTATACATCGCGGTCTTCGGGGTTCACATAGTATTGTCTCTGGATATCCTGGATGCCCGATAGCATCTCTTCAACAGAATCGAATCCATGCATTCTGGCAAGGGCAGGGTTGGCACTCAAGAACTTCCCGTCAGGTGTTGTCTGGAAAATACCTTCTATGGCGTTTTCAAAAATACTGCGGTACTTCTCCTCTGCCTGTTTCAGCTCTGTCACGTCTTCGCAGGTCAGTATATAATCATCTGCTCCAAGTTTTACAGGAACAAAACTGACCACCTTTTCAGTTCCGTCCTTGCAGGTAACGGTGAAGGTATAGGGATCTTTCTCACCCGTTTGTAATTGAGACGTTTGTTCAACCCATCTGTTGATTATCTTGTGCCTGTATTCCCGATCAGGATAGGCCTTTCTGAACCAGGTCTTTCCGTCATGGATATCGGTCAAATCATAACCGAAAAGTTCCATAAACTTCGGGTTGAGATAGGTAAAAGTGCCGTCCTTGGCAATCATCGCCATTCCGTAGGGCGTATTTTCCGACAGGGTCTGGAATTTCTCCCGCTCATTCCGCAGCGCATCTTCCGCCCGCTTCCGTTCCCTGATATCCTCTATGGTCCCTTCATAATAAAGGAGTGTGCCATTCTCGTCACAAACTGCCCGTGCGTTGATGGACACCCAGAGCGTATCACCGTCCCTTCGGTAAAGCTCTGTTTCAAAACCCTTTATGACGCCGTACTTTTCAAGCGCTTGTATTAATACGGTACGTTCTTCGGGACGAACGTAGTGCTGCTGCGCAATGTCTGTAAAGGTTTTCAGCACCTCTTCAACAGTGTCGAAACCCATCATTCGCGCATGTGCGGGGTTTATACTGAGGAGACGTCCTTCCGGTGAAGTCTGAAACAGGCCTTCAATAGAGTTCTCAAAGATACTGCGGTATTTTTCCTCACTCGCCTTCAAAGCCTCTTCTGCCCGCTTGCGCTCCGTGGTATCCCGTACAATTGCCTGGATAAATGACTGACCGCCTAATTCTACAGCATTAAGGCTTACCTCGGCATCGAAAGGAGTTCCATCATAACGGCAATGCTCCCATTCAAAAACCTGGGGGTTACCGGAAAGGGCTGCATGGATCTTCTCGATGGCCTTTTCCTTTGAATCTCGCCCATCAGGCTGGAGGGCCGGCGAAAACCGATACGGCGGCTGGCCGATGATCTGATCTCTTGTGCATTGAAATATCTGTAATGTTTTCGTATTGCAGTCAATAAATATACCACCTCTTATCAGGAAGATGGCATCGTTTGCATTCTCGAAGAGGGTTCTGAATACCTTTTCGCTCTCCCTGAGCGCCTCGGTAGCTTTCCTTGCTACTGTTACGTCTTTTCCTGTGCCGCGGTATCCGAGGAATGTTCCATCCTCACTGAAAAAAGGTATACCATTCGAAAGAAGGCAGATGCGCGTCCCATCTTTCCGTGCACCCCAGCTTTCCAGGTCTTTGATAGGCTTTCTGTTTTTAATGAATTCAACAAAGAGCCTTTTCGTCTGTTTAACATTATCCGGCATAAAAAAATCAAAAAGGGTCTTCCCGATAATTTCTTCAGGGGAACAACCCAGCATATCCGTCACCTTCTCTGAACAGTATGTGCATTTGTAGTCTTCGTCGATCTCCCAAATCCAGTCGGCTACACTTTGTGAGATATCTCTAAACCGTTTCTCGCTTTTCCGAAGCTCCAGTTCAGCCTGTTTGAGCCCTGTGGTATCCAGAAATGATATAACACTTTTATCTGTCCCGGGAATCACGGCAACAGTCAGCAAAACGTTCCTGATGCCGCCCTTTTTATCAATCATGTGGCTTTCGTAACTTCTCGGCGCAGATTCAGGGTTAACCCTTCTTGAGTAATGGTATTCTTTCATCCTTTCCACATCTTCAGGGGTAAACAATAGAGTCCAGCTTTTACCGGTCAATTCTTCTTTTGTGTAACCGAAGAGCCTTTCAAATTCGAAGTTAACAAAGGAGAAAGTCGTATCTTTCTCTATGATACTCATTGCCGTTCCGGTTGTTTCAATAATGGTGCGGTACCTGTTTTCAGATTCCTTAAGC